>DASPKR010000125.1:0-3739 GCA_035627975.1 Pyrinomonadaceae bacterium
TCTGGCCTTGCGCTTCGGCGGCGAGGTCGTCAACTGCGACTCCGTACAGGTCTATCGCGAGATCGAGATCGCGACCGCCAAAGTCCCGTTTGAGGAGCGGCGCGGCGTCCCGCACCACCTGATTGACTTCGTGCCGCCCGACGTCAGCTACACCGCAGCCGACTGGGCGCGCGACGCTCTGAGGGCGATTGACGAGATAGAGGCCCGCGGCCGCCTCGCAATCCTCGTCGGCGGCACGGGATTTTACCTTCGCGCCCTCCGCCAACCCTTCTTCGACGCACCGCCGACGGATGCGGTCTTGCGCCGCCGTCTCGCCGCCCTGCGCGAACGGCACGGCGCCGAGCACTTGCACAGATTGCTCCGCCGCCTCGATCCGCGCGCGGGCGCGCGCCTCAACCCGCGAGACTGGGCGCGCGTGCAGCGCGCCCTCGAAGTGCGTCTCCAGACCGGCGCGCCAATCTCGGAGCAGCAGCCGCAGCGGCCTGCAGCCCCGCCGCACGCGGCGCGCCTTCGCGTCTTAGCCCTCAACCCCCCGCGCGCGGAGCTTTACCGCCGCATCAACGAGCGCGCCGAGGCACACTTCCGCGCCGGGCTCGTCGAGGAGGTGCGGCGGCTCCTCGCGCGCGGCGTGCCGGCCTCGTCGAGCGCGCTCGGCGCGCACGGCTATCGCCGCGTCGTCGAGCACCTGCGCGGAGAGCGCACGCTCGAGAGCGCCGTCGAGCAGACGAAGCTCGACGTCCGACACTACGCCAAGCGCCAGCTCACGTGGTTCCGGCGCGAGCCGGGCGTCGAGTGGCTCGAAGGCTTCGGCGAAGACCCGGCCGTCCAGCAAGAGGCCGCATCGCGGCTCGGCCTCTGAAGGTGGGCGGAAGTCTTGTTTTTTCTGTAAACTTTGGGCGAAGAACTTTGAACTTCGAGCTTGTTGGGTGTAATCTGAACCGTCTCGGGGTAGTCTGGAAGAGCATGCGGGGTCGGCCGTGGACACGAAATCAACTCCCCAAAACATACAGGACGCGTTCCTCAACACGGTTCGCCGCGAGAAGGACACCGTCACCATATACCTTATGAACGGCGCGAAGCTGTCGGGGCGCATCCGTAGCTTCGACAAGTTCTCCGTCCTGTTGGAGTCGGGCGCGCAGGAGCAGCTCATCTTCAAGCACGCCATCTCGACCATCCTGCACGCGCGCCGCTCGACGGGCGAGCACCGCGCGCCGCACCACGCGCACGACCCGCAGCCCTCGGGAGAGGCGGGCGCCGACCAGCCCGGCGGCCGCGCCGAAGGGTGAGCGGCCCCGCCGCGCGCGGCGCCGTAGAACGGAGACTCTGACAGCCTTTGGCCTCTGCTTTCATCACCTTCGAAGGAATAGACGGCAGCGGGAAGTCAACGCAGATGCGCATGCTCGCGAGCGAGCTGCGCCTGCGGGGGCAGGAGGTCGTCTCGACGCGCGAGCCGGGCGGGACCTCTCTGGGCCTGCGCCTCCGCCGCGTGCTGCTAGACGCGGAGGAGCAGGTTGACCCGCTCGCCGAGCTTCTGCTCTACGCCGCAGACCGCGCGCAGCACGTCCGCAAGCTCGTCCGCCCGGCTTTGGAGTCGGGCCACGTCGTCCTGTCCGACCGCTACGCAGACGCCACGGTCGCCTACCAGGGCGCAGGCCGCGGCTTCCCAGACGAGCTCGTCGCCGAGCTTGTGGCACTCGCCACCGGCGGGCTGATGCCCGACCTCACGCTCATCTTTGACCTCACGGTTGACGAGAGCCAGCGCCGCGCCCGCAAGCGCGCAGGCCGACGGGCCAAACAAGACAGGCTCGACGTCGAGGACGCGGCCTTCCACACGCGCGTCCGCGACGCGTACCTCCGAATCGCCGCCTCCGAGCCCGAGCGCGTCCGCGTCATAGATGCCGGCGGCTCGGTGCAGGAGACGCAGGCGCAGGTCATGCGCCACGTAATGCCTCTGATAGAAGCCAGAAGTTAGAAGCCCTCTGCCCTCACTTCGACTTTTATGTTCGGCTCACTGATTGGCAACGAGCGCGCGAAGGAGACGCTGCGGAGGATGCTCCGTCAGGGGCGTCTGCCCGGCGCGCTTCTGCTTGCGGGCGAGGAGGGGTTAGGAAAAAAACTCTTCGCCGTCGAGGTCGCGCGCGCCTTCATGTGCCGCGCGAAGGAGGGCGTCGAAGGGTGCGGCGTCTGCCCGGCGTGCGTGAGGGCCGCGAAGTTCGAGCTGCCCGCCTCGGACGACAAGGACGAGTTCAGGAAGGTCATCTGGAGCGGACACAGGGACGTGGGGCAGATTCGCCCTTACAACCGCTCGATTCTCGTTGACGCAGTCCGAGACCTCGAGCGCGAGTGCAACTTCCGCCCCGTCGAGGGCTCGGCCCGCGTCTTCCTTATAGAGCACGCCGAGGGCCTGAACGAGTCGTCCTCGAACGCGCTGCTCAAGACGCTCGAAGAGGCGCCGCCCACGACGCACCTGATTCTCATAACCTCGCGCCCGGCGGCGCTGCTGCCGACCATACGCTCGCGCTGTCAGACCGTCCGCTTCGCGCCGCTCACGCCCGAAGAGTTGGAGGGCTACCTCGTCAAGACGCGCAAGCGCTCGGGCGAGGAGGCGCGCCTCGCGGCGCGGCTCTCCGGGGGCAGGCCCGCCGTCGCGCTCGGCATCAACCTCGACACCTACCGCGAGCGGCGCGACGCGATGCTCGGCGTGGTCGAGGCGCTCGCGGGCGGCGCAGCAGACCGCTCGCGGCTGCTGCGCGCCGCCGAAGAGCTTAGCGACGCGAAGAATAAGGACGAGTTCGAGCCGCGTTTAGACGTTCTGGAGACGCTCGTGCGCGACCTCTGGCTCGTCGCTCTGGGCGGCGAGGGCGCGCCCGTCGTCAACGACGATTTGCGCGGGCGGCTCGCGCGCGCGGCCCGTGACGTAGGCCCCTCGCGCCCGCCGCGCTGGCTCGCGCGCGTCGAGGAGCTGCGCTCGCAGCTCGCCGTAAACGTCAACCGGCGCGTCGCCGCCGACGCGCTCTTCCTCGGCATGGCCGCCGACTAGCGCGCGCCGCCTCTCTCTCACAGCCCGACCCACGGAGGGACAAGCCCTTGAGACGCTTCCTCATGGCCGTTGACGGCTTCTACCCGAACCCCGACCGCGTGCGCGCGAAGGCGCTCGAGATGGATTACGTCGAGCCCGACGGCCTTGTGGGCTGGCGCACGAAGCCCTACTTCCCCGCGCGCGTGCGCGAGCGCATCGAGAAAATCCTGCGCGCCCGCATAAACGTCTGGCCCGACGACCCCGAAGACGTTGAGCTCAGCAACGGCACCTTCTTCTTCGGCCTCTCGGCGGGCCGGCTGGCCGAGACCGTGGGCGTCCACTACGACTACCCCGCCGCCTACGTCACAATGGTCGTCTATCTGACGCCCGGCGCCGCCCACGACGCGGGCACGTCGCTCTGGCAGCACCGCCCCACCGGCCTCACGGCCGCGCCCACACCGGCCGACGCACGGCGCTTAGGCACGACGGTCGCCGAGCTCGAGCGCGTGCTGCTTCGCGACAGCACGAGACCGCGGCGCTGGTGCGAGCTAGACCGCGTCGGCAACCTCTACAACCGCGCCGTCTTCTACCGCTCCGGCCTCCTGCACTCCGCCACGCGCCACTTCGGCAGCAGCCTCCGCAACGGCCGCGTCTATCAGACCTTCCGCTTCGGCGTTGACTGGAAGCCTGCGCTCTAAAACTAAAAGGCCGGCGCCCGTC
>DASPKR010000126.1:0-3083 GCA_035627975.1 Pyrinomonadaceae bacterium
CCGCCGTGCCGCAGCACCGCGACCTCCGCCCCGCGCCCCTGCCGCTCAAAAGCCATCCTCAATGCTTCCTGCGCCGTTTCGGCGTAGCGAAAACCGAGTCGCTCCGTCTCCTCGCGCGTGATACCCGGCGAAACCAGAACACAGTCTGCGCGGTCAACGACCTGAGCCAAGTCCGCGAGTATGGCCGCGCCCACCACGCCGGCGATTTCGCCCGCCTCGACCATTCTTACAATCTCATCGTAGGGGCGGTAGCCGATCTCAAGTAGGTTCGGGTGGTTATCGGCCACCCCCTCTGGGTTAGGCGAGACGACGACGAGCGTACCGCCATCGCGCACGGCCATCGTGCCTGAGTAAAACCCCTTAGCCGACTGCCAGAAGTCCCGGTCTGCCGGGTGCGAGTCAACGAGCACGATACCAGCGCGCCGCGGCAGACGCGCGGCGTTGATTTCGCGCGAGAGCTTACAACCCGCTCGGTGTGCTTCAACCGTGTCCCCGACGAAGCAGCCGACGATCTTTTTGTCGGCGTCGGTGACGACGTTGGCGATGTAGTTGAGACCGACGAGGCGCGCAGCCTCCTCCGTCCTCTGGCGCGTCGGGTTCTCGGCGACGCCCATCACGGCCTCCGCCGTGCGCCCGGACGCCTCCCACTGATTCCTCTCTTGCATCTCCCGCCCCGACACGCCGGGGAATGCGATCTTCGCCCCGCCTGAAAAACCTTTCACGCGGTGCGGCACAATCGATCCGAGGCCTATCACGAAATCTGCTTCCCTGAGCAGTCTGTTGGCCGTCACGCGCGTCCCGTCGCTCGTGCGCCCGAACTCGTGAAGGTTCGACTCGTCCAGCCAGTCGTGCTGATGCGTCTCGAACCGCCCGTAGAACTCGCCGAGCTTCTGCTTCAGCTCACCTTCGGTCATCCTGCGGTGAGTGCCCTGCGCCGTCAGCAGTCGAATCTGCCCGTCCGAGACTCCCGCCGCCCACAACTTCCCGACCCCGCGCTTGAGTAGTCGCGGGAGAGGGGTGCCGCGCGTTGCGTCGTCAACGAGGACGAGCACGCGATCCGTCGGCCTCACTGCGTCGCGCAGGTGCGGCGCACCGTAGGGTTCGGCGAAGCCGCCCCCCAGCACCTCTTCTTCCCTCACCTGCCCGACGGGGCGCGGCGCGTAGACTCCCAGAAGGTTCTCGTCCGGCACCTCGACCGCCGCGATACGCTCGTAACCGGGGTATGGGAAGTCAACGATCAAGGCGTGACCTTTCGACCCGAAACTGAGAGTCTTCGGCTCACTCCGTCAAATCAATCAGCGGGAGGCCGACCTCCGCGTTCATCTTCCGGCGAAGCGGCTCTGGCGACTCGACGAGTATGACTTCCAGCGTTGGTCGGACGTATGCCTCAAGCAGGTGGCCGCCGTGTGCCGTACCGTCCCGACGGCCTACGACGACGTGCGCGTGCACCTTCGGCTGCCCGCTTTCATCAAGGGCGATGTTGCCGATGAGAGACATTACCTCGACCTGCTCGTTGATATGAATCTTTTTGTAGTCCTTTCGCTCCGACTCGAAGAAGCCCAACGTGGCGCGCTCGAACGCGCCTATCGCGGTCATGCTCGCCGCGAGTTTATGCTCCTTGGCGAAGTCGAGCAGCCCCGCTACCACCTCGTCGCCCGTGTCGAACACAAGGACGAACGTCTTTTCGCCGCCGTCATGAAGTAATTTTGATTTCACGGGAGACCTCGCAGGGTAAGCTCACGTCAAAACAACTCGCTCAACTTATCTCGGAACAGCGTCAGCGCGATCTTGCCGCCCGCGGGCTGCCCCTTTGCCAAAGCCTCGGCGAAGTGGAGCGCCTGCTCTGCGCTCACCTTCGGCGGCATCGGCGGCTCGAACGGATCAACGACCACCTCGACCACAGTTGGCCTGCCGGACGCAAGGGCTTGCTCAAGCGTCGGGCGTATCTCTTCCGGTCTCTCGACGGTGAAGCCTAGCCCGCCGCACGCCTCTGCGTACTTCGCAAAATCCGGGTTGTGCAGCTCGCAGCCGTACTCGGGGTTTCCGAGAAAGACTATCTGCTCCCACTTAATCTGGCCGAGCGTGTTGTTCTTAATAATGACAACGACGATGGGCAGGTTGTACTTGACGGCGGTCAGGAACTCGCACATCAACATCGTGAAGCCGCCGTCGCCGACGAAGGCAATTGATTGCCTTTCAGGAAAAGCGACCTTCGCCGCGATTGCATAAGGCAGGCCGCACGCCATCGTCGCAAGCGTGCCCGAACAACTGAACTTCTGCTGCCCACGGATTTTGAACTGCCGCGCGATCCACGTCGTGATCGTGCCGGAGTCGGTCGAGATGATCGCGTCTTCCGCCACCAACTCTGACAACTCCCACGCGACGCGCTGCGGCTTGATCGGCACGTCGTCTTTCTGTGCGCGCGTGCGCATCAACTCCCACCAATCTTTCATCCCGGCCTGCGCCTGTTCGAGAAAACTTCGATCCTCTTTGCGCGTGACGAAGCGCGAGAGCGCGGCGACAGTCGGTTTGGCGTCGCCGACGAGGCCGACATCGACGGGAAAACGCAGGCCGATGCGGTCGGGCTTGTCGTCTATCTGCACGCCCTTCGCCTGACCGGGCTTCGGCAGGTACTCCATGTAGGGGAATGAAGAGCCGATGATGAGGAGCGCGTCGGCCTGCTCCATCGCCTCTTGCGACGGGCCAGTGCCGAGCAGCCCGAGCCCGCCCGTCGTTAAAGGGTGGTCGTCCGGAATGACGGCCTTGCCGAGCAGCGCCTTAACGACGGGCGCGCCGAGTTTGTCGGCTAGTTCGATCACCTCTCCGCCTGCGCCGAGAGCGCCCTGACCGACGAGGACGACCGGTTTCTTGGCCTCGTTGAGGATGAAGGCCGCGAGCTTCAGTTCATCTTCCGGCGGGACGACGACGGGAGGCGACCAGCGGCTCGAAGTGTGCCCCTCGACCTTGTGCATCGTACCCTTGCCCTTCGGCTCTTTCTCCTGATAGTCAACGGGGAAGGTGATGTGCGCCACCCCTCGGTTGTTGAGTGCGTGGCGGCACGCGGCGTCGGCGAGCATTGCTAC
>DASPKR010000127.1:0-3104 GCA_035627975.1 Pyrinomonadaceae bacterium
TAAGAAGGGCGTGAGCATCAGGGAGGAGGAGTACGGGATGCGACCATCCACGTCGTCACCTCTGACGGGCGCGAAGACGTGACCTTCGTGCGGAAGGACCGGACGCTCTACCTCTCGAACTCTGCGGACGCGCTCAAGAAGGTCTTGGACGTGCGCGTGGGGAAGGCGAAGTCGCTTGAGACGAGCGAGACTTTCGCGCGTGCGCGCTCGCGCTCCTCGGCCGACGACGGGATGTTTGGCTACCTCGACGGCGCGGCTTTGACGCGTCTGATTGAAAGCGGCCCTTCGTCCGAAGAAAACGCGGGCGTGGCGGCCTTCCGCCAGCTCTTCCACGGCGCGGGCGCAAGCTCCGTCCAGGCGGCCTCCTTCACGAGCGCGTTTGAGGGCGGCCGCGTGGTCGAGCGCTTCGCCGTAAACACGACGGGCAAGGAGGGCGTGCTCGGCACGATTGCGACGAACCCGCCGACCTCGCAGGCGCTCCTCGCGCTCGTCCCCGAAGACGCGCTGCAAGCCTTCGACGCCTCGATTGCCGGGGCGCCGCAGGCCTTCGACCAGTTCCTGACGCTCGTCAGCCAGGTCGCCGTGCAGGCGGGGAAGAAGAACCCGCAGGACATCTTCACGGAGGTCTCGAACAAGACCGGGCTCGACCTGCGCAACGACCTGATCGGGCAACTCGGCGCGGAGGTCTGCGTCGCACAACTGCGGAACGGCGACGACCTCGGCGGCATCTTCATACTGAATGTGAAGGACGAACAGGCGTTCGCGCGGACGCTCGAAAAGTTCGCCGGGCACAAGAAGCGGGCGGTCACTTCGCGCGAGTACAAGGGCGTCGTTATCAGGAATATCGCGGGCGAGGAGGGGCGCGGGCTTGAGTACGCGTTCGTGGGCGGGAACCTCGTCGCGAGCGGCGAAGGGCGTCTGGTCGAGCGCGTGATTGACACTGCACAGGGCGGGCCTTCGCTCGCGCAGACCGCGGCCTTCCGCGAGGCGGCCGCGGGCGTCAGCAACCCGCAGTTCATCTACTTCAACACCAACGCCGACTACGTCGAGCGCCTCGGCAACGTCCTCAAGAGCGGCGAGCAGGAGTTCAAGTCTTCGGGCCGCGCCGCGACGCTCAAGCCGAGCTTCGCCTTCGGCGTCTCAAAACCGGAGGGCCTCTTCGTCGAGAGCCGCACGCCGCTCGGCACGTTCCCGCGCCTGCTCGCGGCCGTCACCTCGAAGCTGGGCGACCGGGAGAGGGCGAAGGGTTCGGAGTGAGTCGAGCCATTAGCAACTAATAACTTCGCCACTAAGGCACAAAGGCACGGAACGAGCCCCCTCTTTCGTGCCTTTGTGCCTTAGTGGTCAATAGTTTTTCTCCCACCGCCAAGGCGGCCCGTCCAACTTATCACGCCCGGCCCGTCATCAGAGCAAAAAAATCGCGGCGGCTCGCCAACCACTCCGGCGCCGCAGTTGTCTATTGCTACGACCTTCAGGCGAAGGGAATCTGGAGTTTGACCGCAGAGCATGAACTGATACGGCGCGCGCAGGCGGGCGACCTCGAAGCCTTCTGCAGGCTCGCCGCCCTCCACGAGCGGCGCGTCTATTCGCTGGCGCTCCACTTCTGCCGACGCCCCGAGGACGCCGAAGACCTCTCACAGGAGGTTTGGCTAAAGGCGTTCCGCTCAATCAGCGGCTTCGAGTTCCGCTCGGGTTTCTACACATGGCTGAGGCAGATTCTGGTCAACTCGTTCCTCAACCACGCGCGCTCGACGACCATGACGCTCGACGGCGAAAAGACGGCCGTGAAGCTCGACAGCCTCGAAGACTTCGAGGGCGACACGATGACTGCCGCCATGGCGCAGACCGCCGCCGAGTCGGAGGGCGCCGTGCACAGGCGCCTGATGGTCGGGCGGGTTTACGAGGCGCTCGGGGAGTTGACACCGCAGCAGAGGCTCGTCTTCCTGCTCAAGCACCGCGACGGGATGACGTGCCGCGAGATTGCAGAGACGTTCGGCTGCTCGACGGGCTCAGTGAAGAAATCTCTGTTCCGCTCGCTCGTGAAGCTGCGCTCTGCACTGGGGGTGCGCTCGCCCGAGTTAGAGCCCATGACGGCCGGCGAGTAATTTAACGTAAGGCGACGGGTGATGCACGACTGCGAGACGACAAAGGAAAGGCTGGTGGAGCTGCTCTTCGGCGAGCTTGGCGGGGCGGCGAAGGCGCGCGCGCTCGAAGAGCTTGGGGCGTGCGCCGACTGCCGCGAGCAGTACCGCTCGATGGCGGCGACGCTTGAGATTTTCGACGAGGCGGCCGAGGGCGCGCTCCCGGCCGAGGGCTTCTGGGCGGGTTACGGAGAAAGGTTGCGTAAGCGTATGGCACAAGAACTCTCGACCGACATGCTGACAGGGGCGCTGCCGTTCGCGCGGGGTGAGTACCGCCTGACGTTCCTTGAGGACGAAGGCTTGACGCGGCGGCTGGCGCGAGAGCTTCGCTCGGTGGCGCGCGACGCGGAGTTGACGTGGCCCGAGTTCAAGCGCGACCCGCTCGGCTTCGCCTCGCGCTCGGCACACGTTTACTCGAACGCGACCTGGCGCTTCTTCTCGCAGCGCAACGTCGCGTTCGCGACCTTCTCCTCCATCCTCTTCGTCACGCTCTTCCTCGGCGCAGTCTTCGGGCTCGAGCGCCTGCGCGCCTCGCGCGCCGCCGCGAACCTCGCCGCCGTGCGCGAAGACCTCCAATTCCTCGGCATGGTTGACGACATCCCGCGCGAGCAGGAGGAGCCGGAGGAGGGCGCGGCCGGCACGGCCAAGGGCTCAGGCGGCGGGCAGAAGCCGAAGCAGGAGCGGCCGCAGGGCGGCGGCGGGGGCGGCCGCCAGGAGCAGCTGCCGGCCTCCTTCGGCAAGCTGCCGCAGGCGTCGCTGGCCCCCCCCATACTGCCCCCCAACCCGCACCCGCCGGCGGTGAAGAGCCCGTCGCTGCCGGTGCTGCCGACCATACAGGCCGACCCGACGCTCTTCCCGCCCGACGCCAGGCCGCTGCCCTACGGCGACCCGAAGTCTAGCTCGGCGACGCCCTCGGCCGGCCCCGGCGTGGGCGACGGCATAGGCACCGGCTCGGGGCCGGGC
>DASPKR010000128.1:0-2786 GCA_035627975.1 Pyrinomonadaceae bacterium
TCCCTCGGCTTCGAGGGCGGGGCGTTCGACGAGCCGAAGGCGTCCGAGGTGCGCGACCGCCTTCGCGCGTCCATCGAGAAGCTTTAGACGCCCAAAACTCCGCCGCGTCAGGCGACGATCATCGTCCCCGTCCCCTCGTCCGTGAAGACTTCGGAGAGGAGCGCGTTTCGGAGCGACCCCTTTATGATGTGGGCGCTCCGCACGCCGCGGGCGAGCGTCTCCGCGATGTTCTGAAGCTTCGGTATCATCCCGCCCGAGGCGACGCCGTCGCGCACGAGCGCGTTCACCTCCTCGACCGTCAGGCGCGAAATCTTCGTGGCCTGCTCGCCCGGCCGAAGGTATATGCCGTCCACGTCCGAGAGCATGACGAGCTTCTCGGCCTGTAGGCGCACGGCTATCTCGGCGGCGATGGTGTCGGCGTTGATGTTGAAGACGCGGCCCTCTGAGTCCGCGCCGAGCGAGGAGACGACCGGCAAATAGTCGTGGTCGAGCAGCACCTGAAGCAGGCGGTCGTTTATCTCCACAACGTCGCCGACGTGGCCGAAATCAACCTCGGCGCGCACGCCCGTCTCGCGATTCACGATCTCCTTCGGCGGCCGACGCTCGGCGTGGACGATGTTGCCGTCAACGCCCGAGAGCCCCACGGCATCGACCCCGCGGTGGCGAAGGGCGGCGAGTATGTCGGTGTTTATCTTCCCGGCGAAAATCATCTTCGCCATGTCGAGCGTGGCGTCGTCCGTGACGCGCCGGCCGTTGATTATCGTCTGCTCGACGCCCAACTGCTCGGCCAGCTCCGTCAACTGCTTCCCGCCGCCGTGCACGACGCACAGGCGTATGCCGACCTGGTAAAGGAGCGCGAGCTCTTCGGCGAGGCTCGCCAACTGCTCGCGCTCCTCCGTCACCTTCCCCGAGAGCTTCACGACGAAGGTCTTGCCCTTGAAGCGGCGTATGTAGGGCAGCGCCTCGCGCAGGAGGTCTAGTCTCTGCCGGCTCATCAGCGGCGCCCCCCGGCGAGTAAATCTGTGAGGACGGCCTTCTGCGCGTGGAGGCGGTTCTCGGCCTCGTCTATGACGGCGGAGCGCGGCGAGTCAATCACCTCGTCCGAGACGATGACGTTGCGGCGCACGGGCAGGCAGTGCATGAAGACGGCGTCGTCCGTCCGCCGCATCTTCGCCGCGTCAACCGTCCAGAGCGAGCGGTAAGCTTCGCGGTGAGCTATGTCGGCTGCCGCGTCGCCGTAGAGCCCTCGCCCGCCCCAGCTCTTCGCATAGACGGCCTGCGCGCCGTCGAAGGCCGCCTCAACGTCCTCCGTCACACGCACGCTCCCGCCCGCCGCCTCGGCGCGGGCGCGTATGTCTTCCATCAACTCTTCGTCGAGCCCGTAGCCGGGCGGGCGCGCTATCACGAGGTCGTGGCCCATCTGCGCGGCGGCGAGCGCGAAGCTGTTCGGCACGGCCATCGGCAGCGGCTTCGGGTGCCAGGCCCACGTCAGAAGCAGGCGCCTGCGACCGGCGCCCAGCTTCTCGCGCACCGTCAGCATGTCGGCGAGCGACTGGCAGGGGTGGTGCATCGCCGACTCCAAATTGATGACGGGGACTTCCGAATACTTCGCGAAGGCGGCGAGCACCGGGTCACGCCGCTCCTCCTCCCAGCTCTTCATCGCCGCGAAGGTGCGCACGCCTACGCCCGCGCAGTAGCGGCCGAGCACGCGCACGAACTCGGCGACGTGCTCGGTCTTGTCGCCGTCCATCACGACGCCGTCTCGGTGCTCGATAGTCCAGCTCGTCCCGCCCGGCTCTAGGACGACGGCGTTCCCGCCGAGCTCATAGACTCCGACCTGCATCGAGGCGCGCGTGCGCAGGGAAGGGTTGAAGAAGACGAGTGCGACGGAGCGGCCGGCGAGCGGCTTCTGTATGTCGTCGCCGCGCTTGAAGCGGAGCGCCGAGTCGAGCAGGCGCTCGAGCTCCTCGCGCGTGCGGTCGGCGGTCGTTAAGAAATGCCTCATCAATTTTCCTTCAGAAACCTTTCAGCGCCTCGACGAACAACTCCGCCTCCTCGGCCTTCAGGCAGAGCGGCGGCAGCAGCCTCAGCACGCGCGGGTCGCTCGACGTGCCCGTGATGATTCGCCTCTCTAACAGGGCCGACTGCGCGCGCGCCGCTAGCGGCTCTTCAAATTCGACGCCGAGGAGCAGCCCCCGCCCGCGCAGGCGCGTCACACCGGCGACGCCCGCCAGCAGCCCTCTCAACTGCGCCTCCCGCTCGCGCGCGTTCGCGAGCATCCCGTCCGCCTCGATTGCTTCGAGCGTCGCCTCCACCGCCGCCATCGCCAGCATCCCGCCGCCGAAGGTCGTGCCGAGGTCGTTCTCTTTCACGGACGAGGCCACGCCCTCCGTCGTCAGGCACGCCGCGACGGGGACGCCGCTCCCGAGCGCCTTCGCGAGCGTCATGATGTCAGGCACCACGCCGCCGCCGGCTTCGCTCCCCGCGAAGAACCATTCGCCCGTGCGCCCCACGCCCGTCTGAACCTCGTCGTAAATAAGTAGCATCCCGCGCTCGTCGCACAGCCGCCGGAGCGCCGCGAAGAACTCCGGTCCGGCCTCGCGCACGCCCGCCATTGACTGAATCGGCTCCAGCATCACGGCCGCCACCGTTTCGTCCGCGAGGGCGGCGACCGACTCGGCCGAGCCGAACTCGGCGCACAGGTGGCCCGGCACGTTGGGCCGCCCTAGCTCGCGGTACTTGCCGAGAAAGGTCGCACTGATGGAGTCGGCCGTGCGCCCGTGGAA
>DASPKR010000129.1:0-3224 GCA_035627975.1 Pyrinomonadaceae bacterium
ATGAACATCGTGAAGCGGTGCTCGGTCGCCTGCAATTCGGCGGCGGCCCGTTTGCGCTCGGTGATGTCCTCCTGGACGCAGACCCAGTGTTTGCGGCCGGAGATTTCGAGCGCGGTGATGCGGGCGAAGGTGGTGAATGGCGTGCCGTCCTTCCGGCGGTTGCTCCACTCCCCTGACCAGACGCCCCTCTTCTTGAGCTGCTCGATTACTTCCCGGACGATCCGCTCGTTCTCATCCGGCGGGTAGGTGTTCTGCACGGTGACGTGCTGCCCAACGAGCTCGCCCCGCGCGTAGCCGAACATCTCGTCCTCGGCCGGGTTGGTGTAGATGATGAAGCCCTGCTCGTCCGTGACGCTGACGCCCTCTACCATGTTGTCGAGCACGCGCCCGTAGAGCCTGAGGGACTCCTCCGCCTGCCTGCGCTCTGTGATGTCTCTGGTGAAGCAGCGAGTGTGGAGGAACTCCCCGTCCCGCCTGCGCACGTTGGAGCTGATGAGGACGTACCTGATGGAGCCGTCCTTGCAGCGCAGCCGCGCCTCGTAGCTGTGCAGCGTCTCGTCGCGCGTGAGCCGCTCGAGGATGTCTTGGATGACCTCTCGGTCGGCGTGGAATTCCGCGATGTGATGGCCGACGTACTCCTCGCGCGTGTAGCCGAGCAGGTCGAGTTCCGCCTGATTCGCCCACAGGATGGTCCCGTCCGCCGCCACCCAGTGCAGGCCGACCGCAGAGTTCTCGATGAAGTCCGTCAGCTCCTCCTCGCGCTGGCGCAGCGCCTCCTCCGCACGCTTCCGCTCGGAGATGTCGCGGGCGATCTTCGAGGCCCCGATGATCCGGCCGTCGGGGCCTCTGATGGGCGACACAGTCAGCGAGATATCGACGAACGAGCCGTCCTTGCGCACCCTTACGGTCTCGTAGTGCTCAATGCGCTGGCCCGCGCGGAGGCGAGCCAGGATGGCCGGCTCCTCGTCAGGGTGGTCCGCAGGGATCAGGATATTAATCGGCCGCCCGATCACTTCCTCGGCCGTATAGCCGAAGATGCGCTCGGCCCCCCTGTTCCAGCTAGTGATCACGCCGTCGAGTGTTTTGGTGACGACGGCGTCTTCGGCGGACTCGATGATGGCGGCGAGCCAGTAGGGGGCCAGTTCGCCAATTTGAAACTCGGCCGGCGAATCTTTCGTGATTGTATTGTTCGGTAGATCTGCTGGTGGAGGAACGCTGGGCATAGACACATTTATCGGTAGAAATAAATAGACGTAGCGATGGGGGAAGCACAGGGGAACTGGCTGGCTATACCAAGTCCGCCCCGAATAGTACCACGACTTCGCCTCGCCCCGAGAGGGTTTCCGTAGTGATCAAGTCGTGTGTCGGTCGTGTGATAAGTGACTGCCCTGCGCGAAGCGAACGGCGAAAGCATCCGCCATTAAGACGCTAAAAGTCAACGATTTCACGTCTCATTGCGACGAAGAGAAGGAGATGCCCATCACCACCTTGCCGGCCGGCCCGGAGGCGATTCGTCTAGACCGTGCCCGTCCCGCCAAGGCTGCGATCACGTTGTTGAGCGGGACTGTTGCGGCGCACGCACGGTACCCGCCTGGATGTTGCTCTACGACCTTAGAAGCTGAATGAAGAAGAGCAATCCACAATGGAGAAATTCAGGCTCCGCCCCCTTGCTTCGCCCGCGCACTTCGGGGTTTACTCTGAAGTCATGGGCGAGCTTTCACACCTGGACAAAGAAGGGCGCGTCTCGATGGTGGACACGGGGGCTAAGGCCGCGACGGCGCGCAGGGCCGTGGCTTCGGCGCACGTCGTGATGTCGCCCGAGACGGTGGCGGCCGTGCGCGCCAGCCGCACCCCGAAGGGCGACCCCGTCGAGACGGCGCGCATCGCGGGCATCATGGCCGCCAAGCGCACGGCCGAGCTGATACCCTTGTGCCACCCGCTGCCGCTCACGCACGTGGACGTGCGCGCGGAGGTGCGTGACGACGGCGTCTATCTCGAAGCCGAGGCGGCTACGACGGCGCAGACCGGCGTCGAGATGGAGGCGCTCACGGCCGCGGCCGTCGCGGCGCTGACCGTCTATGACATGCTGAAGGCCGTCGAGAAGGGCATGCGGATAACCGAAGTGCGGCTCGAAGAAAAGACCGGCGGGAAGTCCGGCCCGTGGAGGAGGGGGCAGAGGGCGGAGGGCGAAGCGTCACCTGCCGGCGGCTCAGGTCGCGCGCCCGGCCCGCAGCCCGCGGATCGCGACGATGCAGGGCCACGCGCCTAGCAGGACGAAGCCGACGAGTAGGAAATCGACCGACTCGAGCCCGCGGGAGACTGACAGCAGGATAGCCAGCGCGGCGAAGACCAGATACCAGACCACCGCGACCCACTGCGCCGGGCGGACGATTTTGAGAGGGAGAAAGTCCGGCACCGCCAGGAAGAATATGAGCGCGGGCAGCATGGAGGCCGCAAAGCCGGCCCAGAAAGGCGGCTGTATTCGGAAAAGCAGGTCTAGCGAAGAGAGAGTCAGCACGAGTATCGCAATCCCGCCCGCGCCGAGGGTGCCTTTGACCGCGACCGGCGACCAGTTCAACAACCGCTCGCCAGGCCCGACATGCTCAGGAAGTGTCGCGGGCGTGTGAGCGTGGCGCATCGGCATCGGCCCAGACGTGTCGGCCCCTGCCGCGTATGTTCGCTGGTACTGGTTAAAGAGCGAGACCAGCTCCGCGAAGTCAATCTTTAGCGTGATCGCGGGGATGGTGATCGAGCTGCCCACCATCTTGTAGTTGGCCCTGTTGAGAGCCCGCCTCAAAGGCCCGCCGCGGCCGATATATTTTTGAGGGCTCCTTACCTGGATTACCAACATCTTCTGCTTTTCTATCTCGAGGACGCCCGCGCCGGCCACGTCAGACCACGGGATGAACCCCGCCGAGACGGCGCTCGCGTTATCAACGATGCCGGCCCTGCTCAATATCAGTCCGGGCTTTTTGTCGAACAGCGCCCTGGCGGCGTACAGCCCGCAGAACCCGAAGAACACGACCGTCACGAGCCCGAGGCCCCGGACGAGCGTCGCGTCGTTAAAAAAGTACGCGAACGAGCGCTCGGAGCTGACGGCGGCCGCGTCGAGGGAGAGCATCCACGCCCCGGCCGCCACGAAGGCGCCGGCCCCGAGTATGATCAGAACGAGCTTCGCCTTGTTCAGTTCGATTACCGTCTCGTCGGCTGGGTTCACGTCGCTC
>DASPKR010000130.1:0-3026 GCA_035627975.1 Pyrinomonadaceae bacterium
AAGCTCTCGAAGGACTACCAGGACGTGCTCTCGACCTTCAAGATAGTCGCCGCCATGCTGCTCTTCCCGGCGACATGGATTGCGCTGGCCGTCGCGGCTTACCTTTGGGCGGGTTGGCGCTGGGCTCTTGCGGCGCTCCTCGTCGCGCCGCCCGCCGGCTACGTCGCGCTGCGCTTCTCGGAGGAGTTCGACCGCTTCGCCGCCGGCACTCGCGCCGCGCTCATCTTCGTCACCGAGCGCGGCTTCTTCCGCCGCCTGCTCGAAGAGCGCCGCGCCATACGCCGCGAAATCCTCGCCCTCGGCGACGAGGCCGAGCGCGCCGGCGCCCTCAAGACCGGCGCTTGACGGGAACAGTCGTTAAGATATTCGCCGCGGAGGCAAAAAGGGCTCGGGCTCTCATTCGTGCCTTCGTGGTGCTTAGCGCTCTAAGACGAAGTTGTAGGTTAGGGTGCCTGAGACTTTGACGGGCTTGCCGCCGACGAGGGTGGGGGAGAAGCGCGCGCGGCGTGCGGCCTCGACCGCCGCCGGGCGCAGGGCCGGGTGGCCGCTCACGGCCTCCGCGCGCTCGACCCTGCCCTGCTCGTCCACGAGTATGCGCACCGTCACCGTGCCTTGCGCGCCCGCGGCCTTCGCCTCGGCCGGGTAGGCCGGGTTGGGCTTGCTTACCGCCTTGCCGTTCAGGACTCCCGCGGGGACGATTGCGCCCTTCGGCTTAGACGGCGGCGGCACGCCGGGCATCTCGACGGGCACGCGCCGCCCGCCGGCCTCGGGCGCTTCGCCCGCCGCGGCGGCCTCCCGCTTCTTCTGCTCGGCCTCGCGCTTGGCCGCCTCGTGGCGCCCCTGCGCCTCGGCGTACTGGCGCTCGTAGTCGGCCTTCTGCTCGGCGCTCCCCTCCATGTCGGCGAGCTTGGCGCTCTCGTGCAAGAGGTTCGCCTTGTAGGCCCATGCGTTAGCGCTCGAAGGGTCGAGCTGAACGGCCTCGTCGGCGAGGCGCAGGCCCTCGGCGGCGCACTGCTGCGCCTTCATGTAGTCGGCCGGGTCGGCCGGCTTCGAGTACTTGATGACGAGCTTGTCCGCCTGCTGTACGGTCTCTTTGTGCTCCTTCCGCTCCGTTATGTCGTAGGAGCACTGCCACTGCTTGCTGGCGAGGATGACGAGAGCCTCGGCGCGCTTCTCGTTCGGGGCGGAACTGTCGTAGGCGCGGCGCGTGAGCACCTCTCGCACCATCTCCTCGTTCCGCATCTGGCCGTAGAGGAAGACGATCGCCTTGAAGGCGTCGTCGTTCAGGGGGTCGTTCGCGAGGACGCGCTCGTAGGCGGCTACGGCCTCCTCGCCCTTCGCGACGTTCTCGGGCGTCTGTACGCCCGCCTTGTACTGCTGCTGTATCGAGCGCGCGATGAAGAGCTGCGTGTTCTTCTGCGTCGGGTCTAGCTCGAGGGCGCGCTCGAAGTGGCGCTGCGCCTCGGCGAACCTGCCGTCGCGGTAGGCGCGCGCTCCCGCGTAAAGCTCGTCGCGGGCCTTCATCGCCTCGGGGCTCGGCTGCGCGGCCGCCTGCCCCGCCGCCTGCGCCGCGGCCGAGAGAAAAAGGCATGCCAGAATCAGTAGCTTTCTCATCAGAGTCCTCCGACCGTCTCAAAATTTCGGCGGCTAACTTACACCTGCCCGGGCGGGAAGGGAAGCCTTAAACTTTTTACAAGAGCGTGAGCACTTGCGGCGCCTTTTTTGTTACCATCTCGGCCCGCCGCCGGAAGACATTCAAGGGCAGTGCGCGCTTTTCAAGCCGTCTAAATTATTTAACCCGATTCAAGAGGAGAACTCGATATGAAGAGCTTCGCAAGACTCACGGGCCTGGCTGCCGCGGCGCTCGTCGCCGTGCTCTGCTCGGCCGGGCTCGCGCAGGCACAGCTACGCCTGCCGAGGCCGAGCCAGAAGGCGAGCGTCACGCAGACCATCGGCGTCACGGACGTTTCCGTCACCTACAGCCGCCCCGGTGTGAAGGGGCGCAAAATCTGGGGCGACCCGCCCGCGGGCGCCGCCGCCGGCACGGCCACGCTCGATGACGCGCGCTCGCGGCCCGCCGACGCCGTCCTCGTCCCCTACGGCCGCGTCTGGCGCGCGGGCGCCAACGAGGCCACGCTCTTCCGCGTCACCGACGACGTGCTCATAAACGGCCAGCCGCTCCCGGCCGGCGGCTACAGCCTGCACATGATACCGGGGCGCGACGAGTGGACTATCATCTTCAACAAGGACGAAGGGCAGTGGGGCAGCTTCTCCTACGACGAGAAGAAGGACGCGCTCCGCATCAAGGTCAAGCCCGAGACGAGTGCCGCCAACCAGGAGTGGCTCTCCTACACGATTGAGCCCGAGACGGAGAGCACGGCGCGCGTCAACCTCAGGTGGGAGAAGCTGACCGTCCCGTTCACCGTGGAGGTGAAGGACGTGAAGGCTTTGGCGATAGCGAAGGCGCGCGAGGCCCTGGCCGCGGCCAAGCCCGACGACTGGCAGTCGCCCTTGCAGGCGGCGAACTACGCGCTCAACAACAAGCTCGACCTCAACGAGGCCATGCGCTGGGCCGAGCAGTCCATCAAGGCCAAAGAGAACTTCAACAACCTCGGCCTCAAGGCCCGCATACTCGCCGCGCAGGGCAAGACCGCGGACGCAGTTGCAACAGGCGAGAAGGCCCTACAGGTCGGCAAGGCCGCCAACGCCAACGCGCAGGCTATGGCTAACTTCGAGAAGACGCTCGCCGAGTGGAAGTCTAAAATGTAGGGAAGGCGGAAGGCCGAAGGGCGAAGGCGGTCAGGGCGAGTCGCCCTGACCGCCTTTTCTCTTTGTGAATGGGTTGATGGCGAGCGCCGTGGCGATGACGACGAGGGCGCCGATGACGTTGAACCAGAGGTAGGCTATCTCCGTGCGGAAGAAGCAGTAGAGCACGACTGCCTCGCCCGCCCCGGCGCCTGCGAAGGCGGCGGTGCCGCCGACGCGCTTGAAGTAGAAGGCCAGGAGGAATATGCCGAGGATTGTGC
>DASPKR010000131.1:0-9887 GCA_035627975.1 Pyrinomonadaceae bacterium
GGCTCACAAGCTCGCACCTGTTGTAGTCAATGCCGGCGTCCATCCCGCCGTAGCGATAAACCTCCTCGAACCCGGACGCCTTCAGGTCTTCGATGACGCGGTTCCACGTCCCCGTCTCGACGTTCTCAATCCTGTGCCGCACCCGCGCCCCTTCCGGCCCGCCTCCTGTGCCGGCCGGCCCGGTCTTGAAGTCGAACCTTACTCCGCCGGGCCGGCGTCAGAACTCCTCGCCCATGTAATCGAGCTCGGCGAGGCCGCCCACGTCCTTGTAGAGGACGCTGCGCGGGTCGTCGCTCTGCGGCAGGCGGTAGTAAAGAATCCCTATGTTCTTAGTAACCATCTTCCTCAGCCTGCTGTCGAGCTTGTCCTCGGGGAGGGCGCCGGAGCCCAGCCGCATCCTCGCGTCGGACACGACGGCGTACCTGCCCTCCTGCCGCCAACTGAACGTGAACTGCCAGGTGTACTGCGCGATGTACATGTCCACGCCCGTCAGGCCGATGAGTATCGCCTCCGGGTCTTTGACCAGCTCGGGGTTGGCCTGCTTCATGAGCGCTACGGCCTGCTCGGCGATTAGCTGCCGGCGCGGGGCGTCCACCGCGGCGGGGCTTATGGGGACGGGCGGAGCTGTCTCGATTGACAGGCCGTACTTGCCCCAGTAATAGGTGACTAAAGTTTCCACCTTGTCGGGCGGGAAGTCCCCGAGCGGGACGAAGTATATCCTCCCCGCGCCCTTCAACTTCTCCTTGTCTAACGGGACGTACTTCCCGCGGCCGATGCAGCCGAAGGCGAGCGCGAGGCAAACCAGCGCGAGGGCCGCGCGAAACGCGGAGAGCTTCGTCATGAGCACATTCTAACGGCTCGCGCGCGAAAACGGGCAGCCCTTCGGCCGCCCGCCTTCGCGTTCAGAGGGAGTTCAGTTGAGCGCCTGCGCCGAGGCGAGCCTCGTCGCGGGGTTGATTGTTAAGCGCAGGGGCGTGACCGCTATGAGCCCTTGCGCCGCCGGCAGGAAAGTTGCGCCCGCGGTGCCGTCCGCGCAGCCGCCTGAGCCTTCGACGAACTGCGTGCTCGTGATCTGGAAGTCGGCGGGGCCGCTGAGGAAGCCGACGACGCGGTAGATGTAGGTCTCGCCCGGCGTCAGGAAGGCGTTCACCTCCTCGCCGGAGCCGACGTTGTTGGAGACGGCGAGCACGTTGCCCGCCGAGTCTCGCAGCTCGAAGTCGAGGTCGGGCATCGTGCCGGGCGAGGCTATCTGCCCGAGCGTCGGCGTGCCGCCCGACGGCGAGGTGACGGCGAGCACGCCGCGCACCCTGCGCGCGCTCGCGCAGACCTTGAACGGCACGTCAACGTATGTGAGCCCGTCGGCTAGCTGTAGGCCGATGTCGCCCGCGACGATAGTGCCTCGGTAAGTTTCGGTCACGGCCGTCAGGCTCTGCTGGCCGTCGCCGGGCTGGCTGCCGTTCGCTGGCGAGGCGCCGGTGCGCACGCGCGCTGTGATTACGGCGTCGAAGGTGAAGGGCAGGCCGTGCGGGTTGTTGAAGCGCAGGCGGCGCGGCGCGGAGGTCGCGCCGGCCGGGAGCGTCTGGTCGTAGCGGAAGACGGCGGCCGCGCTTCTGCCGTCGCCGCCGTTGTCGGCGTTGAGCACCGTCACGCTCGGGTCGGAGGTGGCGACTATCTGGAAGCTTACGGGCGCGTAGGCCGTGCCGTCCGGCGAGCCCACGCCGTTGTTCGTGAGAGTCTGGTCGAACTCCGTGACGCCGCCCGAAGTTACCATGTTCGAGACGCTGGTGCTGACGGCCGACGTGATGTCCTTCAGCTTAACGTTCACCGACGCGCCCGCGCTCAAGTCGGAGACTCCTACTTGCCCGCCCGCGTTGACGGAGAGGGCGCGCACGGCGTACTCAGTCCCGAGAAGCTCGTTGAAGCCCGAGGCGTCGGAGACGGCGCTCAGGCCCGCCGGAGCGAAGGTCTCCTGCACCGCGCCCCTGTCCTCGTAGCTCGTCGCGGGCGCGACCGCGTAAGCGACGTGGCTCCAGCCCGTCGTCGAGTCGTCGCCGTCGAAATACGGGTGGGCGGGGACGCCCGCGAACTGACGCTTTCCGGCCGTGCCTGCCTTCCGCTTGAAGACTTCATACGCGAACGCGCCCTGCACAGGCTTCCACGAGACGCGGAGCGAGTTTGCGGAGGCCGGGGCGACCGTGACGCCGCCCGGCGCGGCCGTGCTCTCCTGAGCGGCCGCGAACGGCGTGACTCTCGTGGAGATGATCTGGCGGCCGCCGTTGGGCGCCGCGGCGTTCACGCCCATCTCGTGCGAGGCGAAGACCTGCCAGATTAGCGCCTCGTGGCGGCCCGGCGAGGCCGGGTCGTTCGAGTCAGACGGGTAGAGCATGCGGTCAGCCTCGATGAGCGCGTCGCGCGCGCCCGTGAAGGTGTCGGGCGCGCCCGTGCTCAGTATGTAGAGCATGCCTAAGAAGAGTCGCTCCCACGCGTCCTGCCCTTTGCTTATCGGCGCGAGTTGCCCGTCGAGGAGCGAGGGGCGTGCGGAGGTTTTCTCCGGCTCGGACGCGATGAGCAGCTCGCGCAGGTCGAACATTGTGGCGGAGAAAATCTCGCCGTCGCGGTGGTGGTGGAAGAACTGGCCGGCGCGCGTGCCGAGCTGCGAGTACTTGAGCGACGAGCGCGCCGAGCGAATCTGCGTGTAGGCTTCGGGGTTCTGCCCCGCGGCGCGCAGGCGCTGGCGGAAGCGCGCGCCGCGTATGACGTAGCGGCCCACGGCGTCGTCGCCCGTCAGAGCGTAGGCCCACAGGTCTGCCTGCGACTCGTCAATTGCGCGCCCCTCGGGCAGGCCCTCGAAGCCGGCTATCGGCGTCGAGATCGAGTGCATGCTCTCGTGATAGACGACGCCGCTCTCTTTGGCGAGGTCGTTGAAGAGGTAGCCGTGGCCGTAGGCCGTCGGGTTGACGGTAATCTTCCGACTGCCCTCGGATGTGCTCGCAACGACGGTGACCGGGACGGCGATGGCGTCGTCGAGGCCGAGGAGCGAGCGCGCGAGCGCGTCGGGGCTCGCCGTGTCAACGAGGCGGCGGAGCGGCCCGTCGTCGGAAATCACGCCAAGCTCGTTCGGGAAGTGGGCGAGCCCGACGAGCGGCCGGTCGCTGTTCGGGTATGCGTCCGGGAAGTCGCCCTCGCCCTCGGGGTTGTGCGCGGCGTCGCCGCGGCGGTGCAGGTCGTCCAAATACTCCATCAGGTAGTTGATGAAGAAGAAGACGCCGACTTCGTCAATGTGGCCGGCGGGCTCGGCGAGGTCGTCCGCCTCGTTCGGTTGTGACTCGAACGGCGGGTTGTTCTGGCGGAAGTGCCAGGTGCCTCCGGCCGCCTGCGCGAAAGGCTGCTTGACGGCGAGCATGTTGCGCACCAGCGCCCGCGGCCCGGCGAGCGTGCCGTCAACGCCGGTCGCGTTCGTGCCGGGATTGAAGCCGCGAAGGTTTACCCGCCGCATCCCTTCAGGCTCGCCGCGCTCGTCGAGCTTCAGCTCGCCCGTGTCGGGGTTTGCGAGCGTCGGGTGTTTGGGGAAGATGTCGGCCGTGTAGGGCAGTTCGCCCTGGAAGCGGCGCACGAGGTTCTCTCGCGCGAGCACGCTGCCGTCCGTAGCGTCAACCTGCGTCGAGAAGACGCCGAAGGGGTTGCGCGAAAACGTCAGGACGTTCCACGCGAGGCGGTAGCCGTCGGCGACGGGGAAGACGTTGAGCGAAGGCCCGTGCGCGAGGGCCGGCGCGAGCTGGCGCTCAAGCTCATCGAGCGCGGAGGAGGGCGGGAGCGTAGCGATTGCCGTCGGCGGGACGGCGTAAGGCTCAAGAGACGCCCGCGCGCTCGACGCGGCGGCCGACGCCGAGATCGCGGGCGAGGTCTGCGCCCCCTCGGCGTCGCGGAAGGTCGAGCCGAGCACCATCCTGACCCGCCCGTCTTTCGTCAACACGAGCCCGAGCCCGCCGCCCAGCACGTCCACTTCACCGACGCGCTGCTGGAACCTGAGCAGGTAGCCGCCGAGCGCCTCACGCTGCTCGGCGAGGACGAGCGCGGACGGCCCTACGCCGAAGAGCGCGGCGTTGGCGGCGACGAAGGCGCGCGCGGCCTCCTCGGGCGTGCCTGCGAAGGGCTCCGTTAGAAAGTCCTTGACGACGGCGGGCGAGCCCGCGAGCGCGTTCCAGCGCACCGACGCGCGCCCGCCGTGCGAGGCCCGGAGTCTTTCGGCGGCCGCGAGCTGTTCGGGCGTAGGCGCCCGCAGGCCGGCCGCCAGCGCGTTCGGGTCAACCGCAGGCACGCCGCGGGGGCCGGCGGCTACGCCCGAATGACGCGCGGGCGCCGCCGCGAGCGCCGCCAGCACGGCGGCGAGAGACAGAGTCAAAAAAGATTTGGCTTTGGGGCGGAAGCGTTGCGGCCTCATCGTCTGTAACCTCCGGCTTTCGTTGGCGAGGGGAAATCGAGCGTCGCGCTGTGGCGACAGGTACAGCTTATTCAGGGGGCTTGAGGAATTCTTGAGCTTGCGGGGAACGGCTCGGCGAAGAACGCCGGCCTCCCCGTCAACGCCCCGTCATACGTGGAATGGCGAGCTTGGCGGGCGCGCGGGGAACGTTCCCCGCGCGCCCTCCGCGCTCATGCTCGCTTCTGTCGCCCCCGGCGTCATGGCTCATCGGGCGGAGGCTCGTCCGTGCCGCGCTTGCGGTTGAAGGGCGAGGAGGCGAGCCAAGCGGGCATCGCGTCGGCGTTTGCGGCCCGCCAGCCCAGGACGGCGCCGACCTGCGCCAGGGCGCGCGGCCCCTCCCAGTCCCACTCCGGCCGCACGGTGTCTGTGGGCAGGTGGTAGTGCTTCGCCTGGTACTCCCTGACGCGCGCGACGAGCGCCTGCCTGTCTATGTCGGGCGCGCCCATCAGGAAGAGCGCCGGCACCCCGCGTTTGACGAAGGCGTAGTGGTCGGAGCGGTAGAAGGAGCGCTCCTCCGGCATCGGGTCGGGCATGACTTGGTTGCCCGTCGCCGCCGCGACCGATTCAAGGAGCGCGCCCAGATTCGAGTGCTCGGCGCCGAAGCCGACGAGCTTCTTGAGAGGGCCGTACACTTCCGTGCCTATGCCGTCGAAGTTAAGGTTGGCGGCCACCTGCTTGAGCTTCCACGTCGGGTTCTTCACCCAGAACTCGGCGCCGTGCAGGCCGTACTCCTCGCCCGTGACGGCGAGGAAGACGACGGAGCGGCGCGGCGGCGAGGCCGCGAGCGCCTCGGCGACGGCGAGCATCTCCGCGACGCCCAGCGCGTTGTCGGCCGCGCCCGGGAAGACGCGCCCGTCCTCGCCCACGCCGAAGGCGTCGTAGTGCGCCGTATAGACGACGGCCTCCTCCTTGAGCTTCGCGTCAGTCCCCTCGACGTAGCCGACGACGTTTGCGGCCGTCGCCTTCGCGTTCCTGAGCTTGACCTTCACCTTCGCCTGAAGCTTCAAGTCCTGCGAGACGAACTCGCCGCGATGCGCTCGCTCGAGGGCCTGCGCGTAGGTCGTCCCCGAGGCGGCGAAGAGCTTCTCCGCCCCCGCGTCGCTCACGCCGAGGAAGGGCGGGAACTGCGGGGGGAGCTGATTCTCGCCGGCCGGCTCTAACTGCCGGCGCGTCATGTAGTCGGCCAGCATCTGGTAGGGCGTCTCCTCCGTGCCGGAGTTCGCCATGATGAGGCCCGCGGCGCCAAGCGCGAACAGGTTCTTCTTGATGAGGAAGCCGGCCTTCATTTTCCTCCACTGGTCGCGCGTCACGCCGCGCGGCGGCCCCTCGATGACGACGACTATCTTGCCGGAAACGTCTATGCCTTTGAGGTCGTCGCGCTCGCGCCCCGCCGTCTGTATGCCGAAGCCGACGAAGACGAGGCGGCCGCTCACGTCCTTATCGCCGCTGAAGGGGTGCGAGACGTAGAAGTCCTCGCCGAGCTTTAGCGACGAGTCGCCGACTCTCAAAGAGGTCTCGGGCGTGACCTGGAACTCGCGGAACTTGATTGACTGGAAGTAAGAGCCCTTGTCGCCGAGCGGCTTGAGGCCGAGCTTCTTGAAGCGGTCGGCGATGAACTGCGCGGCCATCTCGCCGCCGGGCTGGCCCGTGCCGCGCCCCTGCATGGCGGGCGCCGAAAGGGCCGTCGTAATCTCCTTGATGTTCTCGGCCTTTATGCGCTCGGCGAGGCCGCGCTCGGCGTCGGTGAGGGCAGCCGCCGGAGCGGCCGCCGCCCCCGACTGCCGGGCTGGCGCCGGTGAGGCCGCGAGCGCCGTGATTAAGTAGAGCGCGACGAGCGCGCGCCAGAGCTTCTGCGTGCGGGAACTTAAGTCTAACAAGCTTGATGACTCCTGTGACTTCGGTCTGGGGTGAAGGGGCGGGCCGGGGCCGCGCTGTTTAATTCCGGCCTTCCTCTGCCATGCGCTCGACTTCGAGCGTCATCCGCAGGCGGGTGAAGGTGTCGAGGGCGCGCTGCCAGAGGCGGCGGGCCTCGTCGCGGTCGCCGTGCGCCAGCTCGTGGCGCGCCCAGTCGCGCAAGGTGCGGGCGTGCTCGGCCTCCATGTTGATGCGCTCGAAGACGCCGACGCTCTCGGCGAAGCAGCGGCCGGCGTCGTAGCGCTCGCCGCCGACCTCTACGGCCGCGCCGCGCCGCGAGGCCACGAGCCCGAGCGCGCGCCACGCCTCGCCTACGTGCTCCTGGTTGTCAACCTCGCGGCCCAACTCCAGCGCGCGCAGGGCCGCTTCGAGCGCCTCGTCCAGGCGCCCCTGCCCGGCGAGCGACTCGGCCAGGAAGCGGTAGTTCTCCGAAAGGCCGATGTAGCCGGCGGAAGCGCCCATCTCTATCGCCTGCCGCAGATCCGCCTCGGCCGCCTCGTGCTCCCCGAGCCCTACGCGCGCGCCGCCGAGGTTGCTGAAGTAGAGAATCTCGCCGTTGCGGTTCCCGACCTCGCGCGCAATCGCCAGCGCCTCCTGGTAGCGCGCGAAGGCCGCGCGGTAGTCGCCCCGCAGCCGCGCCGTCTCGCCGAGGCTGTTGAGGAGGTTGCCGACGCGCAGGCGGTCTTCCAGCTCGCGGAACATCTGAAGCGCCTGCTCCTTGTAGCGGTCGGCCTCCTCGAAGCGCCCGACCATGTGGTAGGCCATGCCCAGAGACTTGAGGCTGTCGGCGCGCACGCGCCTTCCGGCCTCGCCCAGCTCGGTCGAGATGACGAGCGCACGGTCGGCGAGCATCATGGCCGCGCGGGAGTCGCCGAGGCGAGAGCTGGCCTGGCTCTGTAGGTTTAAGGCGCGGGCGAGCTCCTCGCGCGCCTCGGCCGACTCGCCCGCCGTGCGCGCGAGCGCCTCGGCGTGCTGCGTGCTCTCGTAGGTCGCGCGTATGTCGCCCTGGCTGCTTCGCACCAGCGCCGTCTCGTTCCACGCGCGCGCCTGCGCGACGTTGTCGCCGGAGGCTTCGGCCGCCGCGCGCATCGCGGCGTAGGCCTCGACCGCCTCGGCGTAGCGCGCCTGCACCCTCAAGACCTCGCCGAGCCCCTCGTTCCACTCGACGCGGCGGGCGAGCCGCGAAGCCTCGTCGCCCGCGCCGGCGCCCGCTGGGAGGAATTCGAGCGCCTTGCGGTAGAACTTAATGGCCGTCTCGGGCGCGTAGGTCTCGCGCGCCTGCCGGCCGGCGCGGCCGTACCAGTCGGCCGCGGCCGCGGAGTCCTGCGCGCGCTCGTAGTGCTCGGCGACGACGCCCGCGTACTCGCCCGCGCGCCCGCCGCTGTGGCGCGCGAGCCACTCGGCGGCGCGGCGGTGGTACTCGCGCCGCTCGCGCCTGAGCACGCTCTCGTAGGTCACGTCGCGGAGGAGCGCGTGCTTGAAGGTGTACTCAATGGCGCCGGCGAAGGACGAAGCCTCCCGCCGGTAGATGAGCTCCTTGCGTCGCAGAGACTCCAAAACTTCCGTGACGCCGTCCGACGAGGGCCCGCCCTCGCGCCCCGGCGAGTCGAGGACTGTCTCCCTGCGTATGGCGCCCGTGAGCTTCGCGCCTAAGTCGCGCACGGCGCCGTCCCAGAAAACGCGGCCGACGACCGAGGCGCGCTGCAAAACAGCCTTCTCGGTCTGCGTCAGCTTGTCGAGGCGGGCTTGCAGCACGCCCGTCAGGGTCGGAGGCACCTGAACCTGCCCCAGACGGCTCGCGTCCACCGTCCATTCCTCTGCCCCGGTGACGATGACGCGCTGGTCAATGAGCATCTTGATAAGCTCTTCGACATAGAAGGGGTTCCCCTCGGCCCCGCCGACTATCAGCTCTCGGAGTTCCGAAGGCACGCCGCGCGCGCGCCTGAGAATCTCGCCGACGAGCTGGCGGCTCTCCCTCTTCGAGAGCGGCTGGAGGCGCAGCCGCGTGTGGTTCTCCTGCCCCTCGCCCCACGCGGGCCGGCGCTCCAGGAGCGACGGGCGCGCGAGGCAGAGGACGAACATCGGCGCCCGCGAGCAGTTGCGCGCGAGGTAGTCAACGAAGTCGAGCGAGCCGTCGTCGGCCCAGTGTATGTCGTCGAGGTAGAGCACGGCGGGGTAGGAGCGCGTCACGTCGGCGAAGAACTGGCCGGCGTAGTGGAAGGCGCGGTCGCGTATCTGTCGCGCGTCCTCGAGTATGCCGGAGAGGTGGCGACTCTCGGAGAAGTCGAAGCCGATGAGTTGGCCTATGAAGTGCGCGCGCATGCGCACCTCCTCGGCGGCCACGGAGCCCTCGCCCGCGCCGCTCATGGCAAGCAGCCCCTCTTCCAGCTTGCGGCGCGCGACCGAGGGCGAGTCGCTGTCCTGAATCTCGAAGCGGTAGGAGAACACGTCGCGCACGAGCGAGTAGGGCAGGGCCTGCATGGACTCGCCCGCGCGCCCGTTGAAGACGTACCAGAGGTCTGGCCGCAGCTCGACCCAGTTGCTTATGTCGTAAAGCAGCCGCGACTTGCCGACGCCCGCGTCCGCGAGCACGGTCACGACCTGAAGCTCGCGCTCCTCGAAGACGGTCTCGACGGCGCCCATGAGCTGCCTCATCTCGCCCTCGCGCCCCACCGTGCGCGTCTCGACGCCCTCCACCCCGCGCGTCTGCACGCGGAAGGCGCGCGGCTTGGCGCGCTTCACGCGATAGACTTCGAGGGGGTGCGCGCGCCCTTCGAGCCGCATCGTCTCCGGCGGGTGGACGCTGAAGACGCCGCGAACGTGGCGGTAGGTGTCGTGCGAGAGAAGCACCGCGCCGACCGGCGCCGCCTGCTGAAGCCGGCTCGCGACCTGCACTGCGTCGCCCGTGGCCGTCATTGCCCCGGCCGAGCCGCCGAGCAGCACGAGCCCCGTGCTTATGCCTATCCGCAGAGGCCCCTGCTGTTGCTGCCCGGAGCCGTCAGCGGTCGCCGCCGCGCCGACTGCCGCCGCCGGGACGGGCTGGGCGACCGCGCCGGCGGGGGCGAGCGCGCCGTTTGCGCCCGCGCGCGCGCCCATCTCCTTGACGACGAACTCGCTGGCGGCCGCCTGCATGGCGAGCGCCGCGCGCACGGCGCGCTCCGGGTCGTCCTCGCGCGCCTCGCGCGCCCCCCAGAGCGCGAGGAGGGTGTCGCCCACGTGCTTGTCAACGACGCCTCCGTGCTCCTCCACTACCCCGTCAACGCGCCGCCACAGGGCGCCCAGCGTCTCGCCCATCTCCTCCGCGTCGGCGCCCTCGTAGAGCGCGGAGAGGCCGGCGAGGTCTGCGAAGAGGACTGTGACCTGCTTGCGCTGCTCTGTGGGCTGCGGCTCGGGCGGGCGCGGTGCTATCTCGGTCGAGCGGTGCGCGGCCGTGCCGCCGCCCGTCCACGTCCCGTTGTCGAGCTTGAGGCCCATGAGCCTGAGCCTGTGCAGG
>DASPKR010000132.1:0-18582 GCA_035627975.1 Pyrinomonadaceae bacterium
CTCCTCGCGCCCGCGCTGGGACTGGCCGCGGCCGTCGCGCTGCACGCCGGCTGGAACGCCGCCGCCTTCTTCGCGATAACCTACGAGAGCGGCGCCTACGTCGTGCTCACGTACCTGCTCGTGATGGTGCCGGTCTTCGTGGGGCTGCTCGCCGTAGTCGTCGCGGCGCTCAGGCGCGAGGGGCGGCTGCTGAGAGAGCACCTGCGCTGCGACCTCGAGCGCGGCCTGCTCGCGCGCGAGGAGTACGAGCGGCTCTGCTCGCTTCGGGGCCGCGCGTCCGCCTCGCTCGGCGCGCTCGCGGGCGGCGGGGGAATCAAGGCTTGGCGGGCGCGCACGCGTCTTAACCGCGCCGCCAGCGAACTCGCCTTCCTGCGCAGCCGCGTCGCGCGCGGCCTCGCCCCGGCCGGCGGCCCGTGCGCCGAGCGCGAGGCCGAGTTCGTCCGACAGATTCAAGGGCTCCAGAGGGAGCTGGCGGCGGGCGGCCGCCGCTAGCCGGAGCCGACGAGCGTGAAGATAAAACTCCTGCCGAGCACGATTGACGCAGAGGGCCGCGCCACGGCGGAGCAGCGCCTGAGCTGTTTCCTGGTGGACGACCGCGTGACGATTGACGCGGGCAGCATCGCCATCGCCCTCGACGACTCGCAGCGGCAGCGGGTGCGCGACGTGATAATCACGCACCCGCACATGGATCACATCGCCACGCTCCCCATCTTCGTTGACGACCTCTTCGGCACGCTCTCGGAGCCGGTGCGCGTCCACGCCGCCGAAGAGGTCTGCCGCATGATCGAGCGCAACGTGTTCAACGGCACCGTCTATCCTCCCTTCCACAAGTTCAGTAACTCTCGCACGCGCGTCATGGAGTTCGTCCCCTTCCGCGCAGGCGAGGAGTTCCGCGCCGCTCACCTCCGCGTCAAGGCGGTCGCCGTCAACCACATCGTCCCGACCTACGGGATGCTGCTCACGGACGGCGAGAGGACGATAGCGTTCAGCTCCGACACCTCCGCGACCGAGGAGTTCTGGCGGCTCGCTAACTCCGCCCCGCGCCTCGACGCCCTGCTCATAGAGGCTTCGTTCCCGAACTCGATGTCGGCGCTCGCCGAGAAGTCGGGCCACCTGACGCCCGCCTCCCTCGCCCGCGAGCTCGGCAAGCTCGAGCACGAGGGGCTAGACATTCTCGCCGTCCACCTCAAGCCCTCCTTCCGCGCGCAGCTCGTCGAGGAGCTCGCGGGCCTGGGCGTCCCACGCCTCCGCGCGATGGAGCCGGGCCGCGAATATAGCTGGTAAAAATTTTCCCGGCGTGAAAAGGCTTCGGCCCGGCGGAGAGTAAAGGCTCTCCGCCGGGCCGAAGTTTTTAAGGCGGGCGGGCGCCCCGGCCTTACTGGCCGAAGCGCTGCTCGTACTCGATTGAGGTGATGAACGCCTTGACCATCTCGGCGTTGATGAAGTTGCCCTGGAACTCGTTGAGCTTGCCGAGCCAGAAGTTGTAGCCGCCGAAGCCCGTGTCGGGCGCGTCGTTCGGGTTCCTCCTCAGGTACCCGAAGTACTGCATCAGCACGAACGCCTTGTTGAACTCCGCCTGCCGCAGCTGCTCGTCCTCGGCCACCGCCCTGAGCACGTCCGCGCGCCCCTGCGCCGTGTTGTTGGCCGAAAGCGCCGCCACCTGCTGGTCGCGCTCCTCCTGCGAGAGCGCCCCGCCCGCGTTGGCGTTCAGGGCGTCGACGAACTGCGCCGGGGTCATCGTGCTCGGGTATGCGGCCAAGAACTCGGGCCTGCCGACGAACTCCAGCATGTAGGCGTCCTTGTTGGCCTCGAGCTTCTCGGGCCAGCCCGGCGTGCCGACTATCACGCCCTCGCCTATCTGGCGGGTGTCGGCGAGGAACTCCCGGAGGCGGACGGGGACGGGCGCGTTCGGCAGGTTGCCGAAGGCCGCCTTGTAAGTCCGGTAGACGAGGTAGCCCGTCTCCTGGAACTCTATCGAGAGGAAGAAGGCGGCCGACACGTTTATGCGGCAGACGAGCAGGTCGGCCGGCGGCGGGTTCGAGCAGTTGCTCAGTTGGTTCGTCCAGAAGGCGAGACCGCCCGCGTCGGCGTTGCGGTTGAGGAAGTCGCGGTAGTGCTGGCGGACGAAGAACTCGGCGTTGAAGCTCGCCGCCTTGACGGGGCTCGGGCCGTTGCCGACGTCGTTGCTGTCTATGGTGACGGTCGCGCTGCTCTGCGCGCCGAGGTTGGCGCCCGTCGGGCTGGAGAGCGAGACTGTGAAGGTCTCGTCCGGCTCGTCGAAGGCGTCGTCGGTGATGAAGACGTCGAAGGTCTTCGAGGTCTCGCCGGCGGCGAAGCGCAGGCGGCCGTAGGCGGCCGTGTAGTCGGAGCGGTCGTTGGCCGTGCCGTTCGAGGTGGCGTAGTTGACGACTGACTCGCCCGTGGTCGGCCCCGTGCGCGTGACAGTGATGGTCACGGTGTTGGGCGCGTCCTCGCTGGCCGGGTAGTTCGCGGCGCTAAACTGCACATCGGCCACGGGCGGCGCGGGCTCCGTCAGCGCCAGCGTGTAGTTGCCGGTCGGCGACGCCGGGTCGGGGTCGCTCTGGCTGGGCCCGAGGGGCAGCGTGTTGGCGAGTATGTAGTAAGTCCCGTTGCTGGGCAGCGTGAAGAAGCCGGTCGTGGCGGGGATGCGCGAGTTGGTGCCGCCGCCGCCGTCGTCGTTCTGCGCGAGGATCGCCTTGTCGGGCCCGAGCAGGTAGAGGAACGCGTCGAAGGCCGTCGAGGTCATCGTGACGGCAATCTGCTGCCCCGCCGTGCCCGTGAAGGTGTAGGCGTCGAAGAGTGTCTCGTCGGTCAAAAGGCACTCGCCCTGCGAGAGCGTGCCGTTGACGGTCTGGCCTACGTTTATCGGCGTCGTCGGGCATTCGCCCGCGGCGGCCGTCACGGTCAGGGTGTAGCTGCCCGTCGGCGAGGGCTGATCCTGCGTGCCGAGGTTGTTCGCGGCTATCAGGTACGTCCCCGTGTAGGGCAGCGTGATGAAGCCGGTGCCGTCGGGCAGTCGGGAGTTGAGTGTGCCGCCGACGCCGCTGTCGTCGTCGTCCTCGCCTAGCACGGTGAAGGCCGGGTCGAGCAGGTAGAGGTAGGCGTCGAAGGCCGTCGAGTTGAGCGAGATGGCGATGCGCTGCCCCGCGGTGCCGTTGAAGGTGTAGAGGTCGTAGAACGTCTCGTCGAGGAGCTTGCAGTCGCTCGTCGAGAGCGCGCCGTTGACGGTCTGGCCCGCCGTTATCGAGCCCGCGCTGGCGCACTGGCCCGCGCCCGTGAGCGTGATCGTGTACGTGCCGAAGGTGTCGCCGGGGTCGAAGGCGTTGGCGAGAATCTCGTAAGTCCCCGTGTAGGGGAGCGTCACCATCCCCGCGGGCGGGATGCGCGAGTTCGTCGTGCTGCCGGAGCTGTCGTCGTTCTCGTTGAGCACGGTCTCGCCGTCGTCGGCGATGATGAAGAGGTAGGTGTCGAACTGCGTCGAGGTCATCGTGACGGCTATCTGGTTGCCGGCCGTCCCCTGGAACGTGTAGCTGTCGTAAACCGTCCCGTCGCCCAGGGCGCAATCGTCCGTCGTGAGTTGCGCGTTGATCGTCTGGCCGACGTTTATGGTGTTTGCGACGCACGCACGGTCGGCCCGCGGCTGCGCGGCTGCTTCGCCCGCGGCGGCGGCCTTAGCGCGCGAGGCGCGCTCCGAGCGGCGGATGACGTTCTGCTTCGCGTCGGACTTCGGGCCGGCCAGCGCCTGCGGAGTGCGCCCGGGCAGGGTCTTGCGTGCCTTCTGCGGGGCGGCCGCGCGGGCGCCCGAGGCGCCTAGCCAGCCGGCGCCGCCGAGCGTCGCGAGCGCCGCGAGTGTCAGGAGCGTGAGCGTCGCCGCAGGGCGCCTGAGCGCGGCGGCGGGGCGAAGAATCCTTGCACGTTTCACTGGGGTCATTCCTTTCGAGTGAGCGAGGCGCACGTCGGGGAGCGGCGTCTGTGGAGCGAGCCGCTACGGCTCGGGTAAGACGTAAGTCAGTTCACGGTCGGTTGCTTGTTAAGGTTGATGGCGGGAGAGCGGAGGCGACTTCGCTGGCCGCCGCCGGGCCGTGGAATTCTGCGACTGCGTAATAGTGCATGCGCCAGGGCGCTAAGTCAAATGCGCAAGTTGTGAGGAATCAAGGGCGAGCGGGCGCTCCCGGCCCGCCCGTTTCAGCGCACCGGCTCGAACTCGGTCTCGGTGTGCTCGCCCGCGAAGCCTTCGAGCCGGACGCGCCCGCTCGCGAGCACCTCGGCGACGCGGAAGGTTCGCTCCTGGCGGCTCCGGCCGGGCATAAGCTCGGCGCGGAAGGTGGCGCTCATGCCGGGCCGCGCCCAGCGGTCGGCGGCGCCGCGGTTGTACTCGGGGTAGATCGACTTCCTCCCTTCGCCCGGCGCCCTCTTTATACGCCTCACCAGCACGACCGCGCCCACCGCGCCCGCGGCGAGCCCCGCCGCGCCCGCGAGCCACCCGGCCCAACTCCGCCCCCTGCCTTTAGTCACACGGCTCATCGGAAGAGCCCCACGGAAGACCCGCGATACACGCGTGCGCGCGCAAGGCCGAGCCACTTGCGCCTGATGGGCTCGGCCTTGCGCGCGGAAGAGACTCGGGGTCGCGCCGCCCTCAGCAGAGCGGCTCCAGTTTCTCGCTGATGATGGGGAGGCCGCTCAGAGATTTCTCCGCGTTAATGGCTGTGTAGTGCGCCCACTCGTCCGGCACCTTGTCCTCGGCAAAGATGGCTTCGACGGGGCATTCGGGGACACAGGCGTCGCAGTCTATGCAGGTCTCGGGGTTAATCCAGACGGCGTTGTCGTCGAGGTGAAAAGCCTCGACGGGGCAGACGACCACACAGTCAGTGTAGCGGCAGTTCACACACGGTTCACACACGACATACGTCATTCAGATTGGCCTCCTCAAGATGTGTATGACGGCGGCGGCGGCGGGCGCGCGACTGCCCGCTCACGTTCGGGCGCGGCCCGCGCCGGCAATCCAGGAATGTCACTTCGCCGGATATATTAAGCACGAACAGGCGAGTTTTGAAAGGGCAAAATGCAGTTTTCGGTTCAGCGCTCCCACTCGCGGCGCGCGTCGTTGCCTGGGAAGCTGTAGAAGGCCAGGTCTGTACCCGTGAGGAGCTTCGTGAGGAGGATTATCTGGCCCGTGTGCATCGAGAAATGCTCGACGACGTGGAAGACGGCGCCGAGCACCGTCACGTCTAAGCCCTGTATGCGGCGCCCCTCCTGAAGCTCCGCGGGGCCGAGGCGCGCGAGCACCGCGTCAACCTCTTCGAGCGTGGAGCGCAAGAGCGCGCGCAGCTCTTCGCGCGTCGCGCCGCCGCGCGCGGCGAACTCCGCGTCGCGCACGCGGCGGTCTTCGCCTCCCCCGACGCCGCACACGACCCACTGGCGGGCGTTGCCGGCGAGGTGAAGCGTGAGGTTGCCGACGCTGTTCGACTGCTCGCCCGCGCGCCACCATATTTGCTCGTCGGTCAGGCGCTCGAGGCAGCGCTCGATTTTGGGCAGGTAGTCGCCGAGCAGGTAGCCGCGCGCCTCCGCCAGGAAGTTCTCTGCGACCGCGTCCCGCACGGCACTACTCCACGCCCTCGCCGTCGCCGGGCGGCCGCTTGTGCTTGGCCTTGCGCTCCGCGGGGTGCGCGCGCTCCTCGGGCTTTGCACGCGCGATGGGGTGGCCCGGCGGCGCGACGGGCTTTCGCACCGATGCTTGAAGTGAACGCCCGCCGCCAGCGCGCGGGCCTTTCTTTGCGCTGCTCTTCTTCATCGGCGAATCTCCGGCGCTTCAGGAGTGCTCAAGGCGCGAATGTATGCCCGCTCGCCGCGCGTGTCAACACTTTCGGCGACGGCGAAGAGAAAGCGCGCGACGGCGCGGGCGGGGGCGTCGCTTCTTGAGAGTCGCCGACCGCCGCGCCCTAGTCAAGTGGCTCGGAGCCCTTCAGGCCCGGCTCAGGCTTACGCACTGAGTAGCTCTTCTGACCTGTCTCGTTTGTCGCGTGTGTATGAGGGGAGGGAGAGCCGCCCGCCTACGCCTTGCTGGCCTGCGGGGTGCCGTCGGCGAACAGGGTCTTGATGGCGCGCGCGGTCTCCGTGCGGCGCTTCTGCTGGAACTCGTTGACCCACTGCGTGACGGTCGCGACCATGTCGCGAGCAGTCTCCTGCGCCGACTTGCGCTCCGCCGCCACGTCCTGCGTGGCCTGCTTCTGCTGGCGAGCCCTCTCGTCTCGCTTGATAACCTTTATCGGGGTTTTCTTCTTCATAACCTTTTGTCCGTTGTGCGCGTTGCGCGTGTGCTCTCTTAAGACGAACAGCGCGGGTGAAAAGTTCCGGTTTGTTCGGTTCCCGTCTGCCGCCTCCGGCTGGCGCGAGGAAGAAGAGCAAACCGAAGGCCACAACTTCCCGCGCGGCGTGGCAAGACGACCGCTAACCGCGGCCGTGAAGACATCGCAATAAAACTTTGACATCTGAGGCCGTCGAGGCCGCCCGCTGACGAGGTTTTCGCGGAAAGGTACTTCGAGAGCTATGTCAGAGATGCGCGGCGAGCCCGTCATGTTGCCTGAACACTTTCGGTCAGGCCGCATCCAGTTTGGTGTATGTCACGCAACATGCACGGGCACACCGCCGCGCGCGTGGCCTCATTACGTACAGGCGCCGTCGCGGCCGCGCTGCTTTTGCAGATTGCCAAGCTCACCCGTTGGCCGCGCTCTTTGCCAAAGACCGGCGCCCGCCCCCTCGAAGGCCGCTTCCCCTCCCGACGCTACGCGTCCCGCGTAATCGGCGGATTTGTCGAGCACTCTTGAACGCCCGACGGCCGCCCGTCTTGCGCCCGCGCGCTGGCATGACCGTTGCCCTTCCCACGGTCGCCATGCGCCTGAGCGAGCTGACAATCCTTTACCTTGCTGCGGCGGCGCCCTTCGGCGTCGCGCACTACGCCTCGCGGCGCGGGGGCGGTGGGCTCCACGCACGCGCGCTGTTGAAGTCCACAGCCGCCGCGCTCGCCTGGCCCGTTATGGTTACACTGCTCCTGCTCAGGCGCTCGCGCGAGGCGGAAAGCGGCGGCGCGCACGACGCCGCTCAGGCGCCCGACGAGCGCAGGGTCGAGGGCGCGAAGCGCGCGACGGTGAACGCGCTTCGCAAGGTCGAAGACGTTTGCGAGGAGGCGGGCGCGTCGGAGGGCGAGGCCGAGCGGCACGCCTTCTTCGCCGCCCGCGAGTGCGTCGAGCGCTACACTGGTCTGGCGCTCGCCTGCGCTGCGTCGAGTTCCGACGCAGGCCCCTCGCATCGCGAGATGGAGCTGTGCCGCATAGCGGGCCGCGCGGGCGACGACCTTCTGGTGGCGGGCCGCTGCGCGCACCGGCGGAACGTCACGCGGCTGGTAGCGCACCGCGAGCGGGCGCGCTCGGAGTTGGTTCACGCACTAGCGGGCGTGCGCGAGCTGACGTTCGCGCTCGAAGGAGCGGCGGCGGGCCGCGCGTCGGAAGCCTTGCTCGGCGCGCTCGCGCGCGCGATTGAGCTGCTTTCGCTCTTCGACGACCGCGAGACCGTCGTCAGGGCGGCGCGGCTCTTGGACGCCGAGTGCGCGCGCTTGCGGCGGCTGGGAGGAGAGGCGGGCGCGTTTGAGGCGGCCCCCCTCGCGGGCCGGCAGGAAGGAGGCGTGGGATGTACGACACAGGCGGAAGCCACAGCGTTTGCGACAACGCTCCGGCGTACTACGACGCGCGCGAGCGCGTCAACTGGCTGAAGGGCGAGCTGGCGCGCGACGAGCGCAGGGCCGCGCTCGCGCGCAACGGCGACGACGAGGCGGCAGCGCAGCTCATGCTCAAGCCTGTCGCGACCGAGGACGCCTACCGCTGGTTCGGCACCTTCCTCGGGCTCTTCCCGCCCGCGGCCATCTTCGGGCGCATATTCCAGGCCCCATTCGCGCGTGGCGACTACGCGTGGCTTGGCTTCCTTTGCCTGCTCGCGCTGGCCCTGTGCTGCTCGGTCGGGCGCTCGGTCGGCGGGCGGCTGGGGCAGAAGGTCGATAACCCTCGCGCGCGCACGGCGGTGATGACGCTGCTGGCGGCGCTGCCGGTCGCAATCGCGTGGGGCGTCATCACGGGCGGGACGGGCGGCCTCGTCTTCTTCGGCATAGGCGCGCTCGTCGGCCCCTTCTTCGCGATTCCGGTGGCGCTCGCGGGCTTCCTCGCCTTCATGCAGCTTCACCGGCTGCTCTCGCGCGGTGGTATGATTGAGGAGCGCCACCTGTTCCCGCTGACGTTCGGCCTTCCGTGCGTGATTGCCGCCGCGATCCTGGGGATGTAAGAAAGCGTAGGCAGAAGGCGGAAAGCAGAAGGCAGACATAACTCATCCGTTGCGCCTGCCTTCCGCTTTCCGCCTTCTGCCTTCTTCTTATGCTGCTAGCGCTGCTCCTCCTTTCGCTCTTCACGCTGGTGCTGCTGGGCTTCTACGTCTTCGTGGCGGCGCCGCGCAGCCGCGCCCACCAGACTTTCGCGGCCTTCATCGCGTGCCTGGCGCTCTGGACTGTCAACGACATCGTGATGTGGGGCTTCGGCGGCGGCGAGGCGCTCGCGCGCTGGTGGGCGAGCACGAGCTTCGTGCTCAGCCTGCTCCTGCAGTTCTCGCTCGTCGTCTTCGCGTGGGTCTTCCCCGAGGGCGGGGGCGTGCCGGCGCGCCGTGCGGCCGTCCTCTTCGCGCCCGGCGCGGTGCTGGTGCCGGCCGCGCTCGCCGGCATGATGTGGGACGAGATCAGCTTCGACGGCGCGGCCTTCAGGATAAGGCTGACTCCGCTCGCTTACGCCTTCGGCCTCTATATCTACGGGCTGTTCGCATACGGCTTCGCGCTGCTCTACCGTAAATACAGGCGCTACCGCGGCGGGCTCTGGGGGCAGCAGCTCGGCGCAATCCTCTGGGCGCTCGTCATCACGGCGACCCTGAAGACGGTCGCGAACATCGCGCTCCCGCTCGCCGGCGTTTACACGCTGCTGCCGGTCGGTTCCGTCTTCGTGCTCGTCGGCGTCATCATCTACGCCTACGCCATCACGAACTTCAAGCTCTTCTCCCTACAGTCGGCGCTCGACCAGTTCCGCCTCTTCCCCATCGCCTACAAGGTCGCGCTCTCCATCGCGGCGGTCGCCGTCCTGAGTTTCGCGCTCTTCCAAATCCCCATCGTCTGGTGGAGCTTCGCGGGGCAGACGGCCGAGGCGTGGAAGCGATACCTCGTCTTCAGCGTCGTGACGGCCCTCGTGCCGAACCTCGTCCTCGTCGCGCTCGTCATACGCATCATCTCGCGGCCGCTCCGCAGGCTCACCGAGGCCGCCGTGGACGTTGCCGGCTGTGGGTACGGCACGCAGGTCGAGCTTAAGAGCAACGACGAGGTCGGCCTCCTCGCCGCGTCCTTCAACGAGATGAGCCGCAAGATGGCCGAGGACATCGAGCGTCTGCGCGCCTTAAACGAGCAGCTCATACGCACGGAGAAGCTCGCGGCCGCCGGCACGCTCGCCGCGGGCGTCGCCCACGAGGTCAACAACCCTCTGGCCTCCATCTCGTCGCTCATACAGATTTTGCAGACGCGGCCCCTCACGCCCGAGAACGAGGCAGAGACGCGAGAGATGCTGCGGCTCGCGCAGACGCAGATAGCGCGCATCACGCAGGTCTTGCGCGACATGATGGACTTTGCGCGCCAGCGCCCGCCCGCGCGAGCCCCGCTCGACCTTTCGCGCACGGTCGAGGCGAGCCTGCGCCTCGCGAGCTTCGACAAGGCTTTCAAGCGGCTGCGCGTCTCGGCCGAGTTCGACCCGCGCGCCCCGCTCGTCGCGGCCGACGCAGGGCAGATGCAGCAGGTCTTTTTAAACCTCCTCTTGAACGCGCGCGACGCCACGCCCGACGGGGGCGACCTCCGCGTGAAAACGTTCTATGATGAGGCGGCCGGCGAGGTCGTGGCCGAGATAGAGGACACGGGCCACGGCGTCGCGCCCGAAGACATGGCGCACATCTTCGACCCGTTCTTCACGACGAAGGGGACGGCCGGCGCGGGGCTCGGGCTCGCCGTCTGCTACGGCATCGTAACGGCGCACGGCGGCCGCATAGAGGTCGGGCCCGCCGCGGGCGGAGGCACCGTCGCGCGCGTGGCGCTCCCCGTCCGCGAGCGCGCCGACGGCGGAGGCGCCGCGAACCAACTCACAGGATGACGACCCGATGACCACGACGACGCCGCTGATACTCATCGCAGAGGACGAAGACCTGATGCGCGCGATCATCTCGCGCCTGCTGGGGGAGGCCGGCTACCGCGTCGCGGCCGTGGCGAGCGCCGAGGAAGCGCTCGAAGTCTTCGCTGCCGAGGACGTGGCCGTCACGCTCACCGACATACGCATGGCCGGGATGGACGGGCTCGCCCTGCTCGACCGCGTCAAGGCGATTGACCCCGAAGCGCTCGTGATAGTGATGACGGCCTACTCTTCGGTTGACTCGGCCGTGGCGGCGCTCCGAAAGGGCGCCTACGACTACGTCACCAAGCCCTTCGTCAACGAAGACCTCCTCCAGTCCGTCAAGAACGCCATACGCCAGCGCGAGTTGTTCCGCGAGAACCGGCTGCTGCGGCGCGAGCTCGACAGCCGATACAGCTTCTCCGAGATAGTCGGCACCTCGGAGGCGTTGCAGCAGGTCTTCCGCCTCGTCGAGAAGGTCGCGGCGACGAGCACGAACATTCTCATCTACGGCGAGTCCGGCACGGGCAAGGAGCTGATAGCCCGCGCCATACACCACAACAGCCCCCGGTCGGGGCGCCCCTTCGTCGCCGTCAACTGCGGGGCGCTCCCGGAGTCGCTCCTGGAGAGCGAGCTGTTCGGCCACACGAAGGGCGCCTTCACGGGCGCGGCCGCGGCGCGCGCCGGCCTCTTCCGCTCCGCGGAGGGCGGCACGGTCTTCCTCGACGAGATAGGCGAGATAAGCCCCGCGATGCAGGTGCGCCTGCTCCGCGCCGTGCAGGAGCACGAGGTCACCCCCGTCGGGTCGTCGGCGCCCGTGCAGTTCGACGCGCGCATCATCTGCGCCACCAACCGAGACCTCGAGCGCGAAGTCACAGAGGGGCGCTTCCGTGAAGACCTCTTCTACCGCCTGAACGTCATAGAGGTTCACCTGCCGCCCCTCCGGGAGCGGCGCGAGGACATACCGCTCCTAGTCCGCCACTTCGTCACGCGCACGGCCCGCGAGCAGCAGCAGGTCGAAAAGCCCGTCGAGCCCGCGGCCATGACGGCGCTCATCAACTACAACTGGCCCGGCAACGTCCGCGAGCTACAGAACGCCGTCGAGCGCGCCTTCACCCTGAGCGGCGAGCGCCTCGACCTCGAAAGCCTCCCGCCGCGCGTGCGCGACGCCGCCGCGAAGGCCGGCCCCGAGAGCGTCCGCGACCCCGACGGCCTCCGCCCCACGCTCGCCGAGATAGAGCGCCGCCACATCCTCGACACCCTCGCCGCCGTCAACCAGGACAAGGCCCGCGCCGCCAACATCCTCGGCATAGACCTCTCCACCCTCTACCGCAAGCTCAAGCGCTACGACGCCGTGTGAGCTGGGCCGAAAGAGAGACTTATTAGCTCCGGCAGTCGCTCCGGTCTGAGTTATTCCTACCTCGCCCTAAAAAGGGGAGCCCCGCGGCATATACATATTCGACCCGGGGCGACTACGCGCGAAGATTTCCTTGCCGCCGGGTCGGTGGATTGGGCATGATAGGGGCGTCGCCAGGGCGGCCCCTTCGTCTTCTCATGCCTCGTGGCGGAGGTAGAACGCACCATTCGGCTTTTGCCACCTTATTACCTAGTCAGACCGCATCAGTCGGTCTAATACATCCACGGAGGGGAGAAAATCAACGCGAGCGCGTTTAAGGCGCTCGTTAAGGCCGCTGTGGCACAGAATGGGCCGACGGCGAAGAAACGGTAGACTACGCATCGACAAATCCTTTATCGAGAGAGGCCCGAGATGACGAAGAACGCGCGCGCCCTGGCTGCTTCACTAAATCGCGAGATTGTCGACGATCAACCCGATCGGCTCAGCATTCACACACACCGCATTCGTCTGACCCAGGCGAATCTGCCCTATCAGCCCGTGGACGGCAAACGACTGCCATCGGAAAAGCATTTTGCGGTTTATGCCGACCAGATCGTTCTAGAGGGCGTGCTGCAGAACCCCGGCCGCAACATCGAGTTGCACGCCCGCGAAATTATCATCGACAAACCGGCGACGCTGGATGTCGCTGGCGCCTACGCCGAGAAGGATTTCAAGCCCGGGGACGTACCGACGCAGAAGGACGCCAAACCCGGCGCCGACGGCACCGACGGCGAGAACGCCACACCGGGCGGCAACGCCGGCAGTATCGTCATCGACGCGCATCACCTCGTGAACAAGACGTCGGGCCCTCGAACGCAGACCGTCGCCGAACTGAACGCCGTCGGCTCGCAGATTCTTGCCGAACACCCGCTGAAGATCGACGACACCGCCACGCTGCCGGCGATCGAAATCGGCCGGAAAAAGATCTATGACAACTACGAGGTGGTCATCACGCTCGAGAACGGTCGCGTCGAAGGCCTCAGCCATCTCACGCTCGAATCCGCGCGGGCCGACAGAACCATCAACCGGATCGCACTGCGACTCACGCTCTCCGGGTTGACGGTCACGGGCACCACCCAATTCACGGGGAACCGGCGCCTCGCGACGCAGGCGTTCGCATGCAAGATCGACGCGAGCGCGACTCTCAAGACCGATGGCTCAGTCAGCGATCTGCGCAGCGATCTGTCGTTCGTGTCTGACACTCCCATCAAGCTGGACATGCAGAACCCCGACGGCACGCTGCAGGCGGGCGCGCTGAATACGATCCGCGACCGGATCACCGCGCACATCGGCAGCGGCGGTATCGAAACGCTCGTGAAAGCGTTCGGCAGCCGGCTGGGCGGCTCGGCGCTGACCCTGCTCGCCGGCGGCGGGCGCGGCGGGCGTGGACAGGACGGGCACGCAGGCAATCGTGGCGAAGCCGGGCCGGACGGGGCCAAGACCTCGAAGCACGGGGTGGAAACCGACGGCGGCTACGGGTTCCCTGAAGAAGCGATAGGCAAGAACGGATCACAGGGCGGGCGCGCCGGCTCTCCCGGGCTGTCCGCCGACGGCGGAAAAGGCGGAAGGATCGCGCTGAACGTGATGCTGCCCCTCGAACTCTCCGCGGTTTACGGCATCTCCGGCGGCGACGGCGGCGTGCAAGCCAGTCCCGGCGAGCGGGGCCCTGGAGGGCCCGGCGGGACCGGAGCGGTCTGCCATATGTATAACGCCAAGACCGGCCGGCCCATCGACGACATGCAAGCTCCTGACGGCAAAGAAGGCCCATTGGGCGATGTTGCCAAGAGCACCGGCAGTAAAGGATCTCCAGGCGCGAGCGGAGAGCCGCTGAAGTTCAACGGCGCGCCGTACACCGGCGGGACCGTGCCCGCGTGCACGTTCGCGGGGCTCGCCCAAGCGCTAAGCCTGAGTCAGTTGCTCATTACCCAGAACGCCACCGATCAGGACTTCCTCAACGCGAAGAAAGAGGAGGAACTGGTCGCGGTGGCCGACGGCTATACCTGGCTAATCAACATCAACCAGCCCTTCACCGATTCCACGATCACGATCGACACCGCGCGGGTCTCGAAGCCGGAGCAGCAGGTGCGCGCGCGCATTCACAACAGCGCAGTGGTGTCGTTGATGCGCCTCCAACAGGGGCTCGATTACTACGGGCACAGCTACAACTGGACGCCGGTGTTGAACCTCACCAATCTGCTTGCCAGGACCAGCGAGATCATCCAGCTCGGCAAGGTGGTCGAAGACCAGTTCAACCGCTACCTGGACAAGAAGCTGACCGACAAGGAACGCATGAAGGCTTTCGGTCAGGCCAAGGAGGAAATCGATTCCAAGCTCGCCAAGTTCGTCGCCGAGATCGAAAAGCTGAAGCCGCAGATCGAGAGTCTCTGGACCGAAGTCGAAAAGCACTCCGAAGCGATGCGCCGACAGCGGACGCTGCTGCTGGAAGGGGAACTGAAGTTCAAGGACGAACTGATTAAGTATCTGCGCGAGCAGAACGATCTCACCTTCGAGGCGTTTCTCGACATTCTGGGCACAGTGATCGGGTGTGCCGGCGGTGTCGTGGAGGGCATTGGAGGCATCAAGACCGCCATCAACGCGCTGAAGAAGGCCGAGGAATTCAGCAAGCAGGTCAAGGGCGTCGTCGAAATCTTCAAGAAGGCCAAGGCCACCATCGACAACATCAGCAAGGCGTACTCATCGGTCAAAGATGCTTTCGACGACGGCAACCCGAACGCCGCCAAGATCCTGGTTGAAGGCGAAGAGTTCGACAAGATGCTGAAGGAGTATCTGGGTAAGTTCGACGCCGCCGGCGAGCTGCGCAAGGCCATGGACTACTACCTGACGCTGGCGCAGGCGCGCAACATGGCCGCGTACAACTACACCACGCTGGTCGCGCAGATGCTGACCATTCAGGCGCAACACGATCAGATGTATCAGGGCATCCAGCACATCAACGCCGAAATCGCCGCTTATCAGGACAACGTGCTGCCAATCTACACCGCCTATCTGAAGGACGCGTACGAAGACGTCCAGCGCAACCTGCTGCGGAACATCTATCAGGAGAACCGGGCCTACCAGTACTGGTCGCTCAAGAACCGGCAGTTGAAGACCGATGACCTGAACATCGCCACGCTGACCAAAACGCACGCAGACCTGATCTCGGACATCGACGGTTACCGCGAGGAGAGCGATTCGTACTCCCCGTTCAATCAGAAGGTGATCATTTCCGCGGAACGGTATCCGAACGAATTTGCCGCCATGCGCGAGTCGCGCGTATTGACCTTCGAGCTGGATATTCAACAGGAGCCGGGATTCCAAAACATGCGCTACATTATCGCACGCAAGTTCAAGCTGGAATTCCCGGAGGTGGCGGGCGGCAAGCACGTACTGTTTCTCAATCTGGTTCACAGCGGAGAGGCGGTGCTGAACAGCGACACGAACCTGGACAAGCCGGGCGCCCTGCACGTCTTCAGTCACCGGCCGCGTGTGGCACCTTACAAGATCGACTACGAGCATCCGGAGAACACCGCCGGCGGCAATCTCGGCGAGGACAGTCAGGGCTACATCGGCCTCAGCCCGTTCACCTTGTGGCGACTCGATTTCAATCCCAAGGGTAACGAATGGCTCGATCTCAGTACCCTCAAGACCGTGGTGCTGACCTTCTCGGGCCGGATGCTGGGGCCCAAGGCGCGATTGCCCTGAGTCACAGAGGAGGGCGCTCCTTCGCTTGAGCGCGTTTGGCGCGCCGAAGCTCGATGAGGGAAGGCGGGCCCGGCGCGCGGCCCGTCATTGCCGGAGGGCATCGCTCGAAAGCCAATAAGACTTTAAAAACGTAAAGCCGCGGGGCTCGCCGTCTGACGAGCCCCGCGGCTTTACCCGATGATGGTTCTCTCGCGCTAGTCTTTCTTGCCGCCGAACATGCCGCCGAGGCCGCCGAGCACGTCGCCGGCCTTGTCGGCCACGCCGCCGACGGCCCCGCCCGCTCCGCCGAGGAAGCCTTCGAGCTGGCCGCCTATCGGCTCGGGCAGGCGGTTCTTGAGGAAGCCCATGACGGTCTCGACCGCCGAGCGGGCCTGGGCCTCGCTTATGCCGGCGCGCTCCGTAACCTGTCTGATTAGCTCGTCCATGAATGACCCTCCTGTGATTGAGGCGGCGTCGCCTTCAGATGAAGACGACGGTCTGGAAGTTCGGGATGTCGAAGCGCCGGCGGCAGCGCGCGCAGGTCAGCGTGTCGTCAACGCGCACCATGTAGTCGCGCGCCTTCGAGAACTGAGCCTTCTGCTGCTCGTTCATGCCGCGGGGGGGTTGCGCCTTCTTCGTGCGGCGCAGCCAGCGCACGTCGTAGTCGGCGCGCTCGCGGCAGTGAGGGCACGAGTAGCTCGCCCGCTTCGTCTCCTGCCGCTCGTCGAAAAAGTCTCTCTCGTTCATAAGAAAACCGGCATCTCACTTTAAGCCGACGCCCGGCGCCGGTGGCGTATGACAATCAGGAGCCCGAGCAGCCCGTTGACGAGCATGAGCGAGTTGGTGACGACGAAGACCCAGTTGTTCACCAGCCAGCTATAAACTGTGAACCCGAGCGAGGCCGAAATCTGGCCGACGAAGAGCCACTTCGAGACGCCCTCGCTCCTGCCCTCCTGCCACTGCTTATAGACCTGCTTGGCGATGGTCAGCACGAGTATGAATGAGCTGGCCCAGCCGACGGCTTCTACCAAGACTCTATCGCCCCCTTGCCCGGACTGCTGTTTAATGCCGCGCCGTCATTATCGGCTAAAACCCGCCTCACGACAAAAGCCTGCGCACCGTCTCGATGAGCGACACGGGGTTGACGGGCTTGGGCTCGTAGGCGTCCGCCCCCTGCGCGAGCGTGATGCTCGCGCTGCCGGTGCCGAAGCCGGTGGTCACGATTATCGGCGTGCTCTCGAGCCCCGGCGTGTCGCGCACGCGCCTGACGAGGTGTATGCCGTCGGCCGCGGGCATCCATACGTCCGTCACTATCAGGTCGGGCCGCGCGGCCACGGCCATCTCGTAGCCGCGCACGCCGTCCTCGGCCGACAGAACCTCGTAGCCCTGCCTCACGAGCGACATGCGCATCAGCTCGCGCGCCACTTCGTCGTCCTCGACCACGAGAATCTTCTTCATATGAACGGCCGGGGGGGCGGCAGGGCCTTCAGGCCGCGCCTTCTTCGCCCGCCTCGCACACTTCGCGCAGGTAGCGGAAGCTGTATATCCCCGTGTCGTGACCGTCGCTCCAGCGGAAGTTAAGCGCGTAGCGCCCGACTATGTCAACGTCCTCTATCTTCAGGTCTTCGGGGACTGACTCGGCCTTGAGCACCCGCTCGCCTGTGAACTCGTTGACGCACTGCGCGCACGGGCAGAGCCTGCGCAGTTGCGGCGCGCCGTAGCGGCACACGCGCCCGTCGGCCCACGTGACGCGAAGCCCGGCGTCGGACTCCTGCATTATCTCGCGCGGCTCGACCGCCGGGCCGCGCCTCGGGGCGTAGTCGCTCATCGCCGCGGCCTACTGGTTCTCTTTCATGGCCCGCTCGACGGCGTCGGCCGTGATGTTAAAGTGCGACGCAGTCCAGGCCGCCTGCCCGTTGCGAAGGACGAGCGCCTGCGGCGTCTCGTGCCGGACGCCCGTGCGCGACTCGACCTCGCGCGACAGTTCGCGGCTCTCCTGCACGACGATCAAGGAAACGTCGTCCTTGAACTGCTTCATTTGCCTGTAAGCGGCGGCGCTTATGGGGCAGGCGTTGCTATGCTTGAAGACAAGCACGGGCGCTTCGTGCGAGCGGGCGAAAAGCTCTTCGAGCGCGCCCGAGTCGGCGACCCGCTTGAAATCCGTCTCCATCGAGGCCACTCCCGTTCTCGGAAAATTTATTAGCTCTAGGCGCGATATTAGCCCGCGCGGCGGCGCTAAAGCAAAAGCGCGCACGCCCGCCTCACCTGTGCGCGAGCTCTATGCGCGTGACGAGCACGTCCGAGTCGGCCGAGTCGTTCACGCGAACGACCGAGGGCGCGGGCTCGCTCTTCTTTATCTTGATGCCGCGCGTGAGGGCCGCGGGCCGCAAGGGCTTCTGCGCGTCGGCGACGAGGACGCTCTTGGCCTCCTTGACGCGCGGGCCCGTGGCGCCCGCCTTTATCTTCTCCCACTGCTCAGGCGTCGGGCGCCAGTAGCAGTCCTCGCGCCGCGCGCCGCAGTAGGCCGCGAGCGCCTCGCCCGAGGGGACGCCTTCGAGCGGCCGCCGCGAGACGACGATGTAGAGGTGCTCGGTGGCGGGGCGGTCGTCGAACTCGAAGGAGTAGTTAACGTCGGCAGGGTAGGTGACGCGCTCGTGCGCGCTGACGCGGTTCGAGCCGCCGTCGAGCAGCACGTGTGGGAAGAGCATGACGGGGTCGCGGCCGTCCTCCGCGTTGAAGACGTAGAGGTAGCCGTCCGTGTTCGTTTCGAGCGCGATGGCGATTGCGTCGCCAGACTTGAACTGCCGCGTGGGCTCGGCGACCGACAGGCCGCCCAGCCGGTCTTTCATGTATATCGTATAGCCGAGCCCGACGGGCCGCGCCCCGCCTGCGCCCGACGACGCAGGGCCGCCCGCCTGCTGAATAATGGACGGCCCCGCGGCCGTTTGACTGCCGGATGTTGACGACTGGCCCGCGCCGGCCTTCTTCGTCTTCGCGGAGGCAGTGCCCGCCTTCCCTGCGCCCGTCTGCTTCTGGGGGCGCGGGGTCGGGCGCGGCGTCGGGCGCGGCTTGGGCTTCTCGGCCGCCGTGCTCGCCGCCGGCTCGTCGAAGCTAACGCCGCGCGAGCCGACGAAGTCTTCGACCACCTTCTGTTCGTCCTGTCCCTGTTGGCGCGCCGTCGCGCTCGCGCCGCAGACGAGAGCGAGCAGGGCGGCGGCCGCCAAAAATTTTAAGCACATTTGACTGTTCCTCATG
>DASPKR010000133.1:0-7151 GCA_035627975.1 Pyrinomonadaceae bacterium
TGCGGTGTGCGCCGTCTCTTTCGTCGTCGCCGTGCCGTTGCCGCCGTGGCAGTCAACGCACGACGGGCCGTTGCGCAGCTTCGTCACGTGCGGGTCTTCGACGCCCGTGTGGCACTTCACGCAGCCGTCCGAAGGCGCGGGCGGCTTGTCCTCCTTCTGCTGAGAGGCAGGCCCTTCGTCCTCGAGTTCGCCGTGCACGCCCGCCGCGGGGCGCTCCGCCCGTGGCGCGGGCGACTCCTTCGCGCCCTCGGCCGGCCGCGCCGGGATGAAGGCGAAGGCCGCTACGACAAGGAAGAAGAGAACCGCGGCGATGCTGACCGACTGCTGCCGGTTAGTGCGGGAGGGATGATTGCTGGCGGTCTTCATGTCCTAAAGTTTCCGTGTAGGCCCGGCTCAGAAAGCGACCTGGAATGCGAAGGTGGGCGAGAATAGCGGGCGCGTGCTGCCTATCATGCGCGCGTAGCCGCCGTGCGGGAAGAGCACCGCGCCGCCCGCCACGATGAAGAGGTTCTCGTTTAAGAACGGCCGGAACTTAACTCCCGCGCTCAGGTCGGTGCCGATACCCCCGTCTATTCCTGAGTCGCCCGTTAACTGCCTCAAAGAGTTCGGCCGCGCGAAGCGCAGGTACGACAGGTTCGTTATCACCTTCATCTTCGGCGTCACGCGGAAGTCGCCGCCGAAGTTCCAGAGCAGCAGCCCCGGGTTGACGAAGTTGGCGCGGTCGTTGAACTTGTTCCGCAGGTTCGGCAAGAGGCTGAACTTGTTCTTGAGAAGCCCCAGCCCGCCCCCGACGGCCGTGGCCTGCTGCGACCAGAACTGGAACGGGCCGCCCGCGAAGTTCGGGTTGTCCTGAATCATGTCGAAGCCGCGCGCCGAGCCGTCCGTGATGTCGCCGTCGCCCGAGGCGAAGAAGAAAGAGCCGCGCCAGCGAGCCCAGTCGCGGTCAATCGAGCCCTCGAAGGCCGCCATCTGCGCGTTGATGCTCTCGCGGCTGCCCGTCAGGCGGTTGCGCCTGTCGCGGCCGAGCGCCTGATAGAAGGCGTGGCTCACGTTCAGCCTCCCCCACTTGCCGTCGCCGTGGAAGCCGAGGTAGGACACGTCGAGCGCGGCGCGGTCGCCGGTCACGCGGCCGCGATCCGTGTTCTGGTGGAAGCTGAAGAGAGCGGTGTATCCCTTCGTGATGAAGTCCTGATGGAACCAGTTGAAGATGAAGACGTGCTGGCGGCGGCGGTCGAAGCTGTGGAGCTGAGAGGTCTCGTCGCGCTGGCGCATCGAGAAGAAGGCGAGGTTGTACTGGTCGCGGTTCGCGTTCAGGTTGCCGAAGAAGCGCACGCCGAGCTGGTTCTCGGAGAAGAGGAAACCGCGGAAGTCGCTCGTGAAGTTCTGCATCCCGGCGCGCACCGAGATGAAGTCGAAGTTGGGGCTTACGACCTTCAGGCGCTTCTCGAAGAAAGCCTCCTCGACGGCGAGGCGCGAGTTGCCGCGGCGCGAGTCGAAGGGGTTAAGGGTGTTGTTGGCGAGGAAGTTGAAGTTGGCGACAGTGGTCACGCGCACGGCCCAGCGCTTCGGCTCGAACACCGTGTCGCCCTTGAAAATCTCCGCCCCCATGACGACGTTCTGGTTAGTGAAGAACTGGTCGCGGCGCCCGCCGACGGCGACGGTGCGGGGGTTGAGCGTGCTCGCGCTCTGGAGGTTTAAGTTCAGGAAGGTGTGGTTGCCGAAGATGGGGTAGTCGGCCTTCGCGACGTTCTGGTTGAAGGGGTCGAAGGTGCCGCCCGTCACCCACGGCGTCCCCTTCTTCGGGTCGTAGCGGTCGTAGCGCGGCCAGGGGAAGCGCCAGCGGTCGGGCATCGGTATGAACTCTTCCGACGCGGGGTCAACGGGCGAGACGGTTTTGGGGCCGGCGTTCCCGAGCGGCTGCCAGTCCGGCAACGGGTACTGCAAAGGCTTCGACGTCTCGTCCTTCGCCGGCCCTGTCGCGTCGCCCTTACCCTCGGGCTGCTGCGCGGGCGTGGGCGTCGGGCTCGGTGTGGGAGTCGCCTGCGGCGTCTGCGGCGCGCGGGCGCCGAAGAAGAATTCGGCGAGCGACGCGACGAGCGCGTCGTAGTGCTCCTCGCGCGAGGGCGGCACGTCGGCGTCGCCTTCGTGGTCGAAGGCGGCTGCCGCGGGCGCGGCCTGCTGAAGCGGAAGGAGCAGGGCCAGTAGCAGCGCGGCTCGCGCGCGCGTGCGGCGCGGCCCCCGGCCTTTTGGCAAGCGTTCCATCGTCGGCTGTCCCCGTCGAGATGCTGTGCGGGCTTTAGCGTCGGCGGCGCGGCCGCACGCTCACAAAAAAAGGCCGCCGGCCCGGTGCGGCGCCCGAAGTTAAACTGCGTGAGGGTTGTCCTTGATAAAGAAAGAGCTAGCGAAAAGAGCCTTGCGAGGGCTTCGGCCTGTCAGTTGTTTACGAGTGCGGCTACAAAATAGGTCAGCCGCCGAAACGAGTCAAGAATTTTTTAATCCGGCTCAGCCGAAAATCTCGGAGGCGTTGGCCGGCTCGAACAGGTGGCTCTGCGTCCCCTTGCGGACGCGCATCAGCGGCCATATGTCAACCTTCAGCTCCTCGGCGTAGTGGAGGAGCGGCTCGCCGGTGGGCGTGGGCAGGCCGAGCGCCTCTACCATGGACGACTCGTAGGAGGAGACTTCGGCCGAGCACAGCGGCCACGGCTGGTGGAATATGCGCGCGCGGTATAGCTGCTCGTCGTAGGCCGTGTAGAGGCAGTAGCGCTCGGTGAGGAAGAAGGCAAGCGAGTCGGGCTCCGACTGCGGCAGGCGCTCGCCTATCTTCCAGCGCGCGTCGAAGGAGGCGGCCGGGGCGCCCTGCTGCACACGCCGCGAGCTGTAGTCAATCGTCTGCCCCGACTGCCGAAGGCTTATCTCGGCGTTGTGGTAGGGAAGGAAGAAAAACTGGCGCGCGGCCCACGTAGCCACCGTGCTAGTGATGTCGAGCGAGAGGAAGAGGACGCCGGGGACGCCGTCGAAGTGGACGTAAGTCCGCACGTTAAGCTCGTGGAAAGAGCTCAAGCCCGGCATCGGGGGCGCGAAGTAGGGCCGGACGCCCCACATCGTGAACGGGACTATTCCGACCCACGCCTGCCCCTCGTGCGTGTCTATGGAGAGCTGCGGGGGGATGAGCTGCCGCAAGAGGCTCGGCGCGACGGGCCAGTGCATGAAGAGGAGCTTGCCCCACCACTGCCGCATGAGCGGCAGTCCCGCGGGCCTGCGTCGGATGGTCAGGCGGTCAACGTATCGTGCGCTCATGCCCTTCTAAAATAATACGGCCGGGCGTGCGCGGGGAAGTTTTCGGCGTGAAGTTTGACAGCGCCTCGGGTCCCGACGAATAATCTGCTCGCCGACTTAGTGCGCCCGTCGAGACTCGCCGAACTGACCGAGATGAAGCCTAAAAGGCTAACCCCCACAGCCCTCCTTTTGCTCGCCCTGTGCGCCGCAGCCTTCGCGCAGGCCGGGAAGGATAACCCGAAAACGTCGAAGCCGGCGGAGAAAGTTTCGCGGGCGAAGGGCGCTACCGAGCACGCCGCGCCCGTCGTCTGCATAGACCCCGGCCACCCCTCGGAAGTCGCGAGCGGCCGCAACGAGCAGAACGGCACGAACGAGACTCGCGTCGCGTGGTCGGTCGCGCTAAAGCTGCGCGAGAGTCTTCTCGCGCGCGGCTACGAGGTCGTGATGACGAAATCGGCCGAGGGCGAGCTGGTTAGGAACAAAGACCGCGCGCTCGTCGCCAACCGCGCCCGCGCGGCGCTGATGGTCAGGCTCCACTGCGACGCGAGCGTCGAGCGCGGCTTTGCCATCTATTACCCCGACCGTCCGGGCCGCGCCAAGGACGGGAGCACCGGCCCCGGCTCCCCGGTCGTCGAGGCCAGCCGCCGCGCCGCGCGGGCCGTCCACTCGGGGATGGCCGAGCTTCTCGCGGGCTCACTTAACGACAACGGCATACGCACCGACTACCAGACCAAAGTCGGGCGCGAGCAGGGCGGCGCGCTCACAGGCTCGATCTTCTCGGAAGTGCCGGTGGTGACAATCGAGATGGTCGTCTTAAGCGACCCGCAGGACGCGGAGTTCATCAAGTCCGAGGAAGGGCAGAGGCGCATGGCCGAGGCGATTGCCGAAGGCGTCGGGCGCTTCGTCGGCCCCGCCCACGCAAGTTCGCCTCGCAGGCAGGATTAAAACCCCAAGAACGCGAAAGGAGCGTTCCCCGATGTCAGACCCCTACGCAAAACTAAAACGGGCCGCGGCGGCGCTCGCGCTACTGCTGGCCGCACACGCGCTCGCGCTGGCGGCGCAGGAGGAAGCCTTCGACCGCCTGTCGAAGCTGGACTTCTCGAAGGAGCGCGTCGAGCGCCTGGACCTAAAAGACCTCTCGCTCTGGGAGTTGCAGCGACTGCGCGGCATCATCTTCGGCCGCCACGGCCGAGTCTTCAAAGACCGAGACATTCAGGATTACCTGAAGGAGCAGGAGTGGTACGAGCCGCGCACGGGCTTCCAGAACTCCATGCTCAACGAGACGGAGCGCGCCAACCTCGACCTGATACGCGAGATGGAGGCCGCCAAGCACGACTTCATCGAGCCGGGCGACATGCGCTGGTGGCAGACGCGCATCATCGGCACCGACGAGTTGGGGACGCACACGGCCGCCGAGTGGCGGATACTGCGCGCCGAGGTCGAGGCCGTCCACGGCAAGCGCTTCGACGACCAGCCGTGGCTCCAGCAGTACTTCGAGGATCGCTACTGGTACAAGCCCGACCCAAACTACGACGCCAAGCGCCTGAGCGAGAAGGAGCGCCGCAACATAGCGACCATTGACGCCGCGATGCGCAAGCAGCGCGGCGGCGTCTCGCTCTCGCCCGGCGACCTCGAGCACTTCGAGAACCGCGAGATAACCGAGGCGATGCTCGCCGGCCTGAGCCTCCACGAGCTGCGGCTGCTCCGAAACGAAATCTACGCGCGGCGCGGCCGGCAGTTCAAGACCGAGTGGCTGTCTCAGTATTTCTGGTCGCAGCCCTGGTATCAGCCGCGCGAGGACGCGTCCGAGCCCGAGCTTTCTCCGGTCGAGAAGAAGAACGTCGAGACCATCGTCGCCTACGAGCGCAGGGTCAAGGACGACCTCAGCCGCAAGCCTCTGCCGAAGGGGCTTCTCGAAGGCATGTTCCTCGAAGACGCTCGCAAGCTCCGGCAGGAAATCTACGCGCGCCACGGCAAGGTCTTCAAAGACCGCTGGCTGCAAAAGTATTTCCAGAGCTTCGACTGGTACAAGGCGAACCCCAGGTACTCTGACGCGGTGCTCTCGGCCGTCGAGCGGCAGAACATCGCGGCCATAGCCGCCTACGAGAAGAAGGCGACGAGCGTCCTCGACGCAGTCGAGGGTTGATAAGGCCGACTCCGGCCCCGCGTGTCGGGGCCTACAACTTGGCGATTTCGGATTGCGGATTGCTGATTTGAAGACTGTGGACAGATGACGGCGGCGCCGTCGTCAACACTCCCGGCCCCTTCGACCCGCAATCCGCAATCTACAATCCGCAATCAAAATGATTTGTCCACAGTGCCAACTGCCCCTGCGCGAGGGCGCGCTGTTCTGCACGCGCTGCGGCACGCGCACGGAGCACGGGCGCGCCTCGGGCGCGGGCCCCGCGCAGGCCGACCCCGAGCGGACGGCGGAGGCCGGCGCGCACCGCGTGGGCGTGACCGAGATCGAGGGCGATGCCGACGCGCTGCTGGGCCGCGTGCTCGACGGCAAGTACGAGATAACGGGGCGGCTCGGCGCGGGCGGGATGGGCGCGGTCTATCGCGCCCGGCGCGTCCACATCGGCGACGAGGTGGCAGTCAAAGTCCTGCACACCAGGTTCGTGGGCGACGAGACGCTCCTCGAGCGCTTCCGCCGGGAGGCGCGCGCCGCCGCGCAGCTACACCACCCGAACGTCGTCACCATACACGACTACGGCGAGGCGAGCGGCCCGCAAGGGTTCGCCTACATCGTCATGGAGTTGGTCGCCGGCTTAAGCCTGCGAGAGCTTTTAAGCAGGGAAGGCAGGCTGGGCGTGCCGCGCGCCGTCTCGCTCATGCGAGACGTTTGCGCGGGCGTGGCCGCCGCGCACCGCCGCGAGATAGTCCACCGCGACATAAAGCCCGACAACATCATCGTGCTCCCGCCGGACGACGACCACGACTCGGAGCGCGTCAAGGTCGTTGACTTCGGCATCGCGAAGCTGCGCGACATGGCCTCTGACTCGACGCTCACGCAGGCCGGCGCCGTCGTCGGAACCCCCTTCTACATGTCGCCCGAGCAGTGCCGCGGCGAACCCCTCGACGCCCGCGCCGACGTTTACTCCCTCGGCGCGCTCCTCTACGAGATGCTCGCCGGCTCGCCGCCCTTCACGGCGCCGAGCGTGACGGGCGTCATAGCGAAACACCTGACGGAGCCGCTACCGCCGCTCCCGCGAGACCTCAGAGCGCCGCCCGCGCTCGAGGCGGCCGTCACTCGCGCGCTCTCGAAAGACCGCGAGGGGCGGCAGCGCGACGCCGCAGAGTTCGCCCGCGAAATCCAGTCCGCATCGTCGTCAACGGCGCGGCCGTTCGCGGGCGCAGAAGGCTTCCTGCCCACCGGCTCGACGCCCTCGCAGGTCGTCCCCGTGCCTGTGCCACGCCCCGCACAGCCCGCGCCGCAGGCGCCGCCGCCGCGGCCTCAAATCACCACCCCACCGCCGCCGCGCCCGCGCTCGTGGTTGAAGATAGCTCTGGCGCTCTTCGTCGGCGCGCTCTTGGTGTCGGGCGCGGTGGTCGCGGCGTGGCTCACGATGCCGGGCGCGCAGTCGAACAGGCGCGTCGCCGTTAACGCGCGGCCGTCGCCAGTGCAGGTTAAGACTCCGCCGCAGAGGAGAACGCCCACGCCGACTCCGACACCGACTCCCGAGGCGCCGGCGCCGGCCGCGGCGGAAGCGTTGCGCGAGGAGGTCGGCGCGACCATCGAAGACTGGGCCGAGGCGACGAGTGAGCGCGACATAGACGCGCACATGGCCTTCTACGCCGACACGCTCGAAACCTTCTACACGAAGAGCGGCGTTCCAGCCGCGGAGGTGCGTGCCGCGCGCGAGCGCGCCTTC
>DASPKR010000134.1:0-8329 GCA_035627975.1 Pyrinomonadaceae bacterium
TCGCGTCGAGCGACGCACAACAAGGGCGGCGGCGCGCACGAAGTCGGCCTGCCCTTTGACTTCGCTCAGCTCGCCGATTATCCCGACCCTAAGAGTCTCATCGCGTCTAGGCCGGGTCCGGGCCCTGGCGCGCGCCCAGGCTTCGAAGTCAACGCCGTTGTGGACGACGCGAATCTTCTCGTCGGGAAATATTCGGCGGGCTCGGAGCGCGCGCGCGACGGCCTCGGAGACCGCTATCACGCGCGAGGCGTCGGCGAGCGTGATTCTGTTGATGCGGCTCATGGGGAAGAGCACGTGGCGCGTGAGGACGAGGCGCGCGCGCGAGCGGGAGAGCCGGACGGCCGCGGCCGCGCGGGGGTAGTCGTACCCCGTGTGCGCATGCACGACCTCGACGCCGCGCTCTCTGACGAAGCGCGCGAGATTGCGGACGGCAGTGACGTTGAGCCCGTCTGCGCGCAGGCAAGGGACGGCGGCCGCGTCTCGTGTAAGGGCGCGGCCGAGCGGCGAGTCGGGGTCGAGCGCGACGTGGACTTCGTGGCCGCGCTCTCTCAGGCCGCGCGTGAGCGAGAGAAGTTGGCGCTCGCCGCCGCCGAAACCGCGCGCGGAGCTTATCTGAAGTATCTTCACGCGCGACGATTGTATGACAAATCGCGCGCCCGCGTGTCAGCCGCGCGCCGCCGCGCCGGAGCCGCGCCGCGCGAGCGGTGAGTCGTCGTAGCGCGCCAGCAGGTCTGCGGCGCCTTCGTAAATCTCGAAGCAGCCGGCGGCGCGCAGGTCTTCTTCGGGGAAGCCTCCGCACAGGAAGCCGACCGTGCGCAGGCCCGCCTTGCCCGCGGCCTCGGCGTCGTAGGGCGTGTCGCCGATGACGAGAACTTCGCCCGCGGGAGGGTTGCCGAGCCGCCCGAGCGCCGCCTCGAAGATGTCCGGGTGCGGCTTGGACTTCTCGGCGTCGTCGGCCGAAGTCTCTTCGTCAACGAGGTCGTTGATCCCCGCAATCTTTTTGTAAGCCTCAAGCTCCTCCTGCTTGGCCGAGGAGGCGAGGGCGATGCTCAGGCCGTCGGCGAGTATGCGCTCGAAGAGTTGGCGCACGCGCGGGAAGCCGCGGACGCGCGGCAGGTATTCGCGCTTGAAGAGACGGCCGCGGTACTCCTCAAGCTCGTCGCCGAACTTCTCCAACTCTTCCTCCGAGAGGAAGACGGGCATGAGCTGGTCGCCGCCCTTGCCTATCTGGTAGCGCACGCGCTCGAAGGGGAAGTCCTTGCCGAAGTGCGCGAGCGCCTCCTGCCAGGCGCGCGCGTGCAGGTCAACGGAATCAACGAGCGTCCCGTCCACGTCGAAGATGACAGACTTGATCACACAGATTTCTCCCGGCCGAAAATTCGCCCACGCGCAAAGGCAGGCACGCGCCGTTCCAGCCACGAAGACGTGCGCGCGGCTGCGGGCGCGCCGCGCGGCGGCTGACAGCGAACAGAACACAGGCGCGCGTTATGTCCCGGTTTGGTACGCGCGGCAGGAAGTCAGAAGAGGGCGGGCTCGGTGCGGGCCGGCCCTATCGTCTTTCGCTGCATGACATGAAGGCGCGGGGCCGAAAACCGGCACGGCTCTTGCCGAATCAGACCTTTAGTTCGGTGTGCCTGAAAGGCGGAGGTCTGAAGTTTATGTCTAAGCTGATCACGGGAGTTTTCAAGACACGCGTCGCGGCCGAGGCGGCCGTTGACGCAATCATCAAGCGCGGGTACACGCGCGACGACATAAGCGTGCTGATGTCCGACGCGACCAGGAGCAAGGAGTTCGCAATCGAGACCGGCACGCGCGCGGCCGACGGGCTCGGCATCGGCGCGGCCGTCGGCGGCAGCGTCGTAGCCGTGCTCGCGGCGATAGCGGCCGTCGGCACGACCGTCCTGCTGCCCGGCATAGGGCTCATCGTGTCGGGGCCGCTGGCGGCGGCGCTCGCGGGGGCCGGGGCGGGCGGCGCGGCGGGCGGCCTCATTGGCGCTCTCGTCGGCGCCGGCATCCCGGAGCACCGCGCCAAAGTCTATGACGCGAGCCTGCGCGCGGGCGGCATACTCATAGGCGTCGAGCCCCACACGGGCGAGGAGGCAGACAAGATAGAACAACTGCTCGGAGACCTCGGGGCGGAGCACGTCAGGCAGGAGTAAGGCGAAAGCGGCCGGGCGAGAAAGCTGAAGGGGCCGCGGGGCGAACGCGTTCGCCCCGCGGCCCCTTAGTGTTTAATGTCGGTGGAGCGCGCAGGCGCGCTCACCGGCGCACGGCGTCGCCCACGTCTTCGAGCACGTCGCCTATCTTGCGCTTGGCGCCGCCGTAGCCCTCCTGAACGTCGCCCTTGAGCTTGTCCATCGAGCCTTCGGCCTCCATCTCCTCGTCGCCGGTGGCGCGGCCGACGCCCTCCTTCACGGAGCCCTTCACCTGATCGAATTTGCCTTCCATCTCGTCCCTGTTCGCCATGACCTCGTCCTCCTTAGAAAGTAAGAAACGCCCTCGAAAGAAAGGGAGAGCACACACACAGTCGCGTCATACGCCTGTCGTGGAGGGCAAGGGTCATGCCAGCACTGCGCCTGCTCGCGCTCGTCGCTCGAAGTCGTTCAGGCGCGGGGGGATGTGGGGACGGCACCGCCTTCAACTTCGGCGGGCGGGCGCCCGGCGAGGCCGCGCGTTTCCGTACGGCCTCGCCCTGTCTTAGGACAAAGAAAAAGAGGGGCGCGACCGTAACGAAGGTCGCGCCCCGGAAGGGTTAAGGTAGGCGTGCGCTTTTTAGAACTGGAAGCGCACGGCGAGCTGAACCTGTCGCTCGCGGAAGAGCGTGCCGCTCGCCTCGGTGACCTCGCCGAAGGAGGGGTTGACCTCGAAGCGGTTGTTGCGGATTGTGTAGAGCGTGTTGTTGTAGCTCGTGCCCTGCGTGCGGTTGAAGACGTTGAAGACCTCGCCGAGGACTTCGAACGCCATCTCCTCGCGTATGTGGAAGCGGCGGGAGACGCGCAGGTCGAAGTTGTAGATGGGCCGCTCGCGGAACGAGTTGCGCGGCAGCAGCGGGAAGCGCGACGACCCGCCCGAGCCGCTCAGGCCGCCGCCGGCATTCTGGGTGCCCGCGGGGTTGGCGAAGAAGCCGGAGACGAAGCCCGTGCGCGGCCGGCCCGAGTAGGCCTGGAAGACCGGCGCGATGGTGAAGCCGTTGAAGATAGCGCGGCCGAGGCCGTCGCCGTCGCCCTGGTCGCCGAAGAAGTCGGGCGACCACACGACGCTGGCGACGAACTTGTGCCGAACGTCGAGCGACGAGGTGCCGGCCTCGCCGAGGAAGTCGAAGGGGTTGGCCGGCGTGTTCGTCTGCGGGAAGGCGGCCGAGGTCTGGCCCGTGTCCTTCGCCGAGGCGAGCGTGTAGCTGGTCTGGAACTGCAGGCCGTCCGTGTAGCGGCGGTTGGCCTGCAAGACCATCGCGTGGTAGTCCGAGCGGACGACGCTGCGAATCTCGGTGAGCGCGGCGAACGCAGGGTTAGGCCGCGCGTTGCCCGTGGGGCCGCCGAAGAAAGGCACCGTCACGGTCTGGCCGGCGAAGGGGCCGTCGAAGACCGGGAGAGACACGGTCGCCGGGATGGTGGCGGCGCAGTTGACGCCGCCGACCGTGGCGCTGCGGCCCGAGCCGGGCGGGCAGATGTTCGTGTCAATGTAGATCGGGAGCTTCTTGCCGATGCTCACGAGGTAGGAGATCGAGACGGCCGTGTTCTTCGCTATCTGGTGCTCGAGGATGAGGTCGGCCTGGTGGATCTCGGGGTTCTCGAAGTCGTTTGCGAAGAACTGCACGGCCGGCGCGACGCCCGCCGCCGAAGGCAGGATGTTCGGGAAGACGGGCGCGCTCGACGAGGTCGGCGAGATGCTGGCCTGCGTCTGCGCGGTGGCGACGCCCGTGTTGGTCAGGGCGTTCGATATCTGCGCGTTCGGGGTGCGCCCGAAGTAGACGCCGTAGCCGGCGCGCCAGACCGTGCGGCCGTCGCCCTTGATGTCGTAGGCGAAGCCGAGGCGCGGCCCGAAGTTGTCCTTGTCGTCGGCGAGCTGCGAGGTCTGCGGCAGCGCGGGGTTCGGTATCTGCGGGTCGGGCGAGGTCTGGTACTCGTAGCGCAGGCCGAGATTGAGCGTGAGCTTCGGCGTCACGCGGACGTCGTCCTGGATGTAGAAGTTGTAGTCGTTGGTGGAGAACTCCGAGCGGGTCGGGCCGAAGCCCTGCAGGAAGTTGCTCGTGTAGCAGCGGCCGCGGAAGCGGCTCGTGTTCGCCACGCAGTTGACCGTGCCGGGCAGGCCGCCCGCCGTGATGGCGTTCGTGTAGTCAATGATGAAGTCGTTGATGTTGTTGTAGCGGTACTCGCCCGCCTCGAAGCGCAGGTTGTCAATCACGTCCTTGACGTGGTTGATGTCGAGGCCGAGCTTGATGGTGTGGTTGCCGCGCGAGAGCGTGACGTTGTCGGCGAACTGGAAGCGCTTCTCGTCGGGGAAGGCGCGGCGCTCGAGGAACTCGGGCTTGCCGAACTCCACGCCGTTGTCGAGGCGTATGCGCGGCGAGCGCGTGCCGCCGTCGGCCGTGAGCGGCTCGCCCGCGAGCGGCTCCTGGCTGTTCTGGTACTCGTTGTCGCGGCCGTACTGGAAGCGCGCCTCGTTGAGGAACGTGGGCGTCACGGCCGATTGCAGCCGGAGCGTGAACCAGTCTATGTCAACGAAGTCGTCGCCGAAGCTGGCGCGGCCGCGCGTGTTCGTCGCCTGCGTCTGTATGCCGGCGGGCGAATCCCAGCGGAGGCGGTTGTAGGTGAAGCTGAAGTTGTTCGAGCTGTTCACCTGCCAGTCAATCTTGGGCAGGAAGAGCGTCTGGTCGCCCTTGCGCGGCACCTCGCCGGTCAGGCTGTTGATGAAGTTGAGCGCGTTGTCTATCTGCGTGTTGGTCAGGCCGCGTGACGTGAGCGCCGAGCGGTTGACGGTGTTGAGGTAGCTGGCCGACTCGAATATGGCGAGGCCGGGGAAGTTGCGCTTCTGCTGGTCGTAGGAGAAGAAGAAGAACAGCTTGTCGGGGACGATCGGGCCGCCGACGGTGCCGCCGAACTGGTGGCGCACGTCCTCGGGCTTGTAGCCGGCGATGGAGACGCCCGTCGCGGGCGAGAAGCTGGTTATGAAGGCGCGGGGGTTGCGCGCGCCCCAGCTGTTGTTGCGCTGGTAGTAGAAGGCGTCGCCGTGGAACTCGTTGGTGCCGCTCTTGGTGACGGCGTTGATGACGCCGCCGGCGGCGCGCCCGTACTCGGCCGAGTAATTCGAGGTGTTGACCTGGAACTCGCGTATGGCCGACTGCGAGATGGAGTAGCTGATGCGGGTGCGGCCGCGCTCCTCGGAGAAGAAGGCCTGGTTGTTGTCGCCGCCGTCAACGGTCGAGTTGTTCAGCAGGCCCGATATGCCGCGGAAGCTTATGAGGCCGAAGTTGCCGTCGGGCGAAGAGCCAGGCGTAAGAATGGCGAAGTTAGACCATCGGCGGCCGTTGATGGGCAGCTCGTTGATGGAGGTCTGGTTGATGTTGGTCGAGAAGTCCTGCCGGGTGGTCTCGACGACGGGCGCCTCGCTCGTGACCTCGACGGTCTCGGCGGCGGTGCCGACCGTGAGCGCCACGTCTAGCGAGTTGACACGCCCGACCTCAACGACGACCTTCTGCTGCTGGTAGTTGCTGAAGCCCGAGGCGGAGACGGTCACGGTGTAGTTGCCGGGCTGTAGCTGCGGGATGCGGAAGCGGCCCTCGTCGTCGGTGGTGGCCGTCGTCTCGCGGTTCGTTTCCTCGTTGCGCGCCGTCACGGTGGCGTTGGTCACGACCGCGCCGTTCGGGTCGCGCACGGTGCCGCCTATCGCGCCGTCGGTCGTTGACTGCGCGCGGGCGCCGGCCGCGCCAAGTGCGACGCAGAAGAGGAGCATCGCGAGGGCGCGGGCGGTATTAAAAAGGGGCTGTTTGGGCATAATCCTTCCTTTTCTAGCTTCGGAGTCTGTTCGGGTATTTCCGGGAACGGGAGCCATTCCTTCAGCGTTTCCCGGGGCCGTCGGCTGTACCTGTCTGTACGTGAAAGATGGCTAGGGTGAAAGTCAAAACTTAATCTTACGGGAAGATGTTTTCGCTAGTCTTAAGACGGCGCAAACGTACTGTTAAATACTACATTCGCGGCGCGCGCGCAAGGCAAAAAGGGCCGCCGCGCCAACTTTTTCGGGCGCGCCCATTTCGCGCGATTTTGCGGGGAAAATCGCAGCTTCCCGGGGGCAAAAACCGGGGCCGCGCCGCACGCCGCCCCGACCGAATCCGAAGGTCGGGGCGGCGTGCGGCGCGGCCCGCGCGGGCTGCCGCCCGCAGAGCCTTTTACGGCCTGAGCCGGCCGCCCTTCAGGGCGGGCGATGCCGTCTTGCGTAGCCCCCTGACGGAGGGCTTGGAGGGCTGCTGTGTCTGGACGGGCAGCGCCTCGACGTTGATGAAGAAGCGGAAGTTGCCCGGCCTGTTCACGGCGAAGAGGAACTCTACGTTGAACGACGCGCCTTCCGCGATTGTGGTCTCGCCCGGTAGCGGCGCGCAGATGGCGATGAGCGTCGAGTTCAGGCCGCCGCCGTTCGGCTGCGCGGGCGGTTCTTCGCGGGAGGTGCCGTGCACCTCGACGGTAGAGCCGCCGGTTATCTGAACTTCGAAGTCAGAGCAGAAGTCCAAGTCGCCGTCCTCACTGTTTATGGAGATGAGTTCCGCCTGCTGCGGCGACAATTGCGCGGAGTTGAAGGTCGTGAACTCGACGATGCGGAAGCGCAGGAAGCCTATATCCTGGCCCGTCTCGTTCGTGATGGTCTTGCGTAGAGCCATCGTGCCGTTCAGGCCCCGCGAATCGTTCAAGTTGCGCGTGCGGTTGGGCGGCTCTGCCGTCGTCCTTTGCGGGTCTATGAGCGAGATGGGGAACTGCGCGTTCATCTCCTTCGGCGCCTCCATGCCCTGCGGGCCGGGCGCGCCGAGCACGGCCGTCGGCGAGGTGCTCGTGTTCGGCTCGGTCATCACGAGCACGAAGTCGTCGGCGTTGTCGTTTATGTCCTTCGGGCGGCCCGTCGTGCGCCTGTCCATCGTGCGGACGAAGCTGTGCTCGAGGTCGGATGTGGTCTCGGCGCCGCCGACGGCGTCGCCGGGGCCGGTGTCGAGCCCCGCGCCCTCGCGGTAGAGCGCGGGGGCCGAGGCGTAGCCAGCGGCGTCGAGCCGCTCCGACTCGGTGAAGTTCGCGGGGTTCGACGTGCGGAATATGGCGATGCCCGCGCCGTCGGGGATGTCGGCCGTGTAGAAGAAGTCGCCCTCGGCGCCGGGGCCGACGTTGCCGAGGCTGTAGCCGTTCTCGTTGACGGCGAGGTAGTAGTTGCGCGCCGGGATGACGGTCCCGTTCGGGATGACGAAGCGCACGACGCCGTCCGAGGCGACCAGCGCCCAGCCGTCCGAGCCGTCCGAGGTCGAGACCTCCATGTCCGAGTCGGTGTTGTTGTAGAACTCGATGAACTCGTCGTTAGAGGGCGGGTCGTCGGCGCGCTCGGGCCGGGCCTTGCCGCCGCGCCGCTTGAGGGGACGGCCCGCGGCCGCCGTGTCGCCGCCCGGCGCGAGGCCGGGGCCGCGGAAGCGGAACTCGGTGATGATGAACGAGCCGGGCGGGTGCCGCTCGGCGAGCGTGAAGTAGGCCACGACGGGGTCGTGGTCGGAGTTGCGCTCGGGCCGCGAGGCGTCCGAGGCGAAGGCGGCGGCCGGGACCTCGGGGAAGTCCGCGTTGACGCGCCCGACGGCCACGCGCGTGTTGCGCGCGCGCGCGGCCGTGTTGACGAGCACGTGGTCCAGAGCCTGCGGCGTCCCCTCGAAGATGAAGCTGTACTGCTCGGCCGCGGGCAGGTCGTCTATGAGGTTGGCGAAGTTCGGGTCAACAACGTCCGGGCTCTGGTCAACGACTATCTGGTCGTCGGGCGTCGGGTTACCCTTCATGACGCTGACGGGGTCGTCGTAGCCGTTGTTGAACTGGAAGGCGTTGTAGTCGCCGACGGCGATGACCGGCACGCCGGGGTTGTTGGTCTGCAACTCTTGGAAGAGTCCGGCGATGGACTCGGCCTGCGCCTTGCGCTTGGCGCGCACGTCGAGGCCGTCCCCGGCCACCAGTTCGATGTCGATGAACGAGCGCGTGTGGTTGACGACGACGATGACGGGGCGGTTGACGCCGGAGGGGTCGACCGTCGCGCGCAGGACGAGGGGCGGGCGGTCGTGCGTGTCGTCGAGCGCCCCGTCGCTCGGCTGCGTGTACTT
>DASPKR010000135.1:0-2659 GCA_035627975.1 Pyrinomonadaceae bacterium
GTCGAAGGCGCGCTTCAAGTCCGCCATCTCGCGCAAGTGCCGGTCGCCGTAAAGCTCGCGCAGGTACTCGCGCTTTATCTTCCCGACGCCGTGCTCGGCCGAGACGGTGCCGCCCGCTTCGACGGCGCGGCGTATGAACCGAGCGTAAGCCTCCTGCGCCGCCAGCCGCTCGAAGCCGTCGCGCGGGAGTATGTTGACGTGGACGTGGTTGTCGCCTATGTGGCCGAAGACGACGTGGCGCAGCCCCATCGAGCGCAGAGTGCTCTTGTAGAGCGCGAGCATCTCGGGGAACGCCTCGTCGGGGACGGCGGCGTCGGTCGAGACCTTGCGCTGGCCGTGGCGCGCGAGCCACTCGTTGACCATGACGGGGAGATGGTGCCGGAACTCGCGCATCTCCAAACGGTCGTGCTCGCTCGTGCCGAACCACGAGTCGTCCACGAGCGCGCCGTGCCGCTCAAGCAGTTCAAGCCACGCGGACATCACGGCCTCCTCCGCCTCGGCGGTTACCTCCTGCTCGAAGAAGACGGCGCAGGCCGCGCGCAGCGGGACGAGCGGGTAGCGCTCGCGCAGGAACTTAAGCGACTCTGAGTCGAAGTATTCGAGGGCGCGGGCGTCAACGGCCGCGGGGGCGCCGCCCGCGCGCGCTGCGAAGGAGAGCGAGCGCGCCTCGCGCACGAAGGCGAGCAGGCCGTCTTCCGCCTCGAAGAAGACTATGCCGGCGAGCACGCCTTCGGGGCGCGGGAGGAGGTCAAGCTCGGCCTCGGCTATGACGCCGAGGGTGCCTTCGCTGCCGACGAAGAGGTCTAGTGCGTCCATGCCCGGCGCCGAGAAGTAGCCGGCGGCGTGCTTGCGCGTCCGCGGCATCGTGTAGGACGGGAGCCGCGCCTCTATGCTCCGGCCGCCCGCTAGAGGGAGGCTCAGCCGGCCGCCCGCATCGGCGAAGATTTCGCCGCGCCCTATGTCGAGCACGTCGCCTGTCGCGAGCGCCACGCGCAGCCGCCGCACGTAGCGGCGCGTCGGCCCGTACTTGAAGCTGCGCGCGCCCGAGGCGTTCGTCGCAATCGTGCCGCCCAGTTGGCAGCTACGCTCGGTCGGGTCGGGCGGATAGAAGAGGCCGCGCGCCTCCGCCTCGCGCTGGAAGTCGGCGAGCACCACACCCGCGCCGACGACCGCCCGACCGCCGCCGCTTTCGTCAACGACTATTTCTTCAATCCGATTCAGCCGGCGCGTCGAGAGCACCGCGCCCCCGAACGGCACACGCCCGCCGACTATCCCGGTGCCGGCGCCCGCGACCGTGACGGGGGTGCGCTCGCGCGACGCGCGGGCGAGGAACTCGGCCGCCTCTTCCGCGCTCTCGGGGAAGACCACGCTTTGTGCGTGGCCGCCCGCGAGGTTGCTCGCGTCGGCGAGGAACGACTGAATCTCGTCCTGTTCGGTTTTGACGAGCATGGGCGTTCAGGTCATCTGAAGCTCGCGCTCGCGGAGGTACTTGACGCGGTCGCGCAGCTCGGCGGCGCGCTCGAACTCGAGGTTCTTGGCGGCGGCGCGCATCTCCTGCTCCAAACGGGCTATCGTCGCCTCGATGTTGCCGGCCGTGTACTCCTCTATGCGGTCGAGGTCTAGCGGCACCTTGAAGTAGTCGGCCTCGTAGGCTGTGACTAGCGTGGCCTCGACGGGCTTGATGATGGTCTGCGGGGTGATGCCGTGCTCGCGGTTGTACTCCATCTGAATCTGCCGGCGGCGCTCGGTCTCGCCGATGGCGCGGCGCATCGAGTCGGTCACTTTGTCGGCGTAGAGGATCGCCATGCCGTTGGCGTTGCGGGCGGCGCGGCCTATGGTCTGTATGAGCGACGACTCGGAGCGCAGGAAGCCCTCTTTGTCGGCGTCGAGTATGGCGACGAGCGAGACTTCGGGCAGGTCTAGCCCCTCGCGCAGGAGGTTGATGCCGACGAGCACGTCGAACTCGCCGCGGCGCAGGTCGCGCAAGATTCGTATGCGCTCCAGAGTCTCTATGTCCGAGTGCAGGTAGCGGACGCGCACCCCCACCTCGGCGAAGTACTCGGTCAAGTCCTCCGCCATCTTCTTCGTGAGCGTCGTCACCAGCACGCGCTCGTTGCGCTCGGCGCGAGCGCGGCACTCGCCCAGGAGGTCGTCAATCTGTCCGCGCACGGGGCGCACCTCGACGGCCGGGTCTGTCAGGCCAGTCGGCCGGATTATCTGCTCGACGACCTCGCCGCCCGTGCGCGTCAGCTCGTAAGGGCCGGGCGTCGCGGAGACGTAGATGGTCTGGCCTATGCGCGCCTCGAACTCCTCGAAATTAAGGGGCCGGTTGTCCATCGCCGAGGGCAGGCGGAAGCCGTACTCGACGAGCGTGCGCTTGCGCGACTGGTCGCCGTTGAACATGCCGCGCACCTGCGGGACTGTCTGGTGCGACTCGTCTATGACGACGATTGTGCCTTCGGGCAGATAGTCGAGGAGCGTGGGCGGGGGCGCGCCCGGCGGCTTGCCCGTCAGGTGGCGCGAGTAGTTCTCGATGCCGCGGCAGAAGCCCATCTCCTTAATCATCTCCAGGTCGTACATCGTGCGCTGGTGCAGGCGCTGCGCCTCGACGAGCTTCCCCTCCTTGATTAGCTGCGGCTCCCACCACTCCAGCTCTTCG
>DASPKR010000136.1:0-4286 GCA_035627975.1 Pyrinomonadaceae bacterium
ACATCACGGCCACGTGCTCGAAGCCCGCGCCGTCGAGCGACTCGCGTATGGCGCCCACCTGCCCGTCCATCATGGCCGACGGCGCGACGATGTCGGCCCCGGCTTCGGCCTGGCTCACGGCCGTGCGGGCGATCAGCTCCAACGACTCGTCGTTCAAGACCTCGCCGCCGCGCACCACGCCGCAGTGGCCGTGCGACGTGTACTCGCAAAGGCAGGTGTCGGCGACCACTATCATGTCTGGGACGGCCCGCCGCACGGCGCGTATGGCCTCCTGGACGATGCCGCGCTCGGCGTAGGCTCCCGAGGCCGTCTCGTCCTTCGACTCAGGCAGCCCGAACAGTATGACGGCAGGGACTCCCGCCTCGAAGGCCGCGGCGGCCTCGCGCGCGACCTCGTCCACGGAGAGGTTAAAGACGCCCGGCATGGACGAGACCTCACGTCGCACGCCCTCGCCCGGGCACGCGAAGAGAGGCAGCACGAGGTTCTCTGGCGCGACGCGCGCCTCGCGCACCATCGCGCGCAGCCCCTCGCGCCGCCGCAGCCGCCTGGGGCGATGCACAAGCTCACTCATTTCCGCTATCTCTCACTTAACAGAGGGGTAAGACCGATGACGGCCGAATGATACGTCCCGCCCGCCGCCAACGCAAACCACCGCGCCCACCCACTTGACCTTTCCGCAACGAACTTTAATAATGAACCTCTCTTCTCAACGTGGCGGGGTAGCTCAGCTGGTGAGAGCGTGGGATTCATAACCCCAAGGTCGGGAGTTCAAGTCTCCCCCCCGCTATTCACCTTACCTCCTACGACTCAGGTATTTGCCGCCTGCCGGCTGGCCCCGAACGGGACTAGCCGGCAATTTTGTCGTGGCCGGAAGCCTACACTCTCTGTAACGGACGTTGCGCGAGTATCTCCGCTTCTGGAAGTAAGCTCGGCGCGACTCCCTTCCAGCAGAAGACGTTTAGACGGCAGAGAATCGTCACCTGTTACCGTCTGCCTTCGGCTCCTCCGCCCAAAACACCCACTCGACGCCGTTAGCATGCTTCTCGGGCGCGCGGAGAATTCCGCGTTGCTCAAGCAGGGCGCGCGCGTTGCGCTGCATGTTGGCGTACAAGCACTGCGTCACGTCCGAGAGTTCCCAACCACGACTCGCAAAGTCGGTCTTGTTATAGGCGCGCTCCATCTGCGGGCGCTTCTTCTCGAATAGGGCGACCACCTGTTCGGCCATCTCCCGACATAGAGCCTCGAACTTGGCGCACTCCTCGGCCCTGAAGACCGGAAAGTTCGGCTCGTAGTAACGCTCGGACGGGTGCTTCTTCTCCCACTCCTCGGATTCCCTGAGAAGCTCGCTCTTCAGCATGTCGCTGACGTGCGCGTAAACGCTCGGCGGCGAGAGATTAAGCTCCGCGGCGAGTTGAGAGATGGTCTTCGGCTCGCGCACCAAGAGATTCAGAATCTCTTCTTTAGTCCCGTTAGGAAGGAGCTTATTTTTAGTAATTCCTGTCCACGGGTCACTGTAGCCGCTGCCCCGCCCCGACACACACTCGCAGGGGAACCGTAACCCCTCACGATCACTAGGCACGCTCATCAGACACCCCTTTACAGACCCGCTTTTAGGGAGTATCCTAAAAGCCCAGTCCTCTAAAAAATACCCCCGGCCTCTCAGCCAAGGGGACACGAAACGTTGACGCGTATGTTCGCGGTGGAACGTAACATTGACCGCCGTATTTATGCAAAGCCGGGAGACCCGGCGCGCTACGGATTTTACACCCTCGCTTCCGAGCACAAGAGACGCCCCCTTCGGTCCGCCCTAATTTTTTATCAAAGGAGGTAAGGGAAGATGACTGATAACACGGGCCGGATCACGCGCCGCGACATCCTCCTCACGGGAGGGGCCGCCTTAGCGGGAACTACTTTGCTTGGCACGTTGTCCAACATCGCGTGGGGACAAACTACGAAGCAGCTGGGCGTGACGACTAAAAACGGCGGGACGAAGCCAATCTACGTGCCAGACTCCGGCACGAACGACCCCGTCGCGCACTCGCTCGCCGACAATTTGTTCTGGACCGACATCCTGATGGAGCACGCCAAGTTCTTCGTCATGCTGATGCCGGGGCCGGAGCTGGCGGCACAGCGTGGGCGGGCGGAGCAGTTTCAGGCGTCCTTCGCCAGCCAGTTCGCCAAAGCTCAGAGCGCCAGCCTCGACCGCTCGAACTTCGCCGCCTTCAACCGCTCGACCGTCGAACTCGTGAAGCCGTTCGTAGACTTCAAGCACGAGATGAAGGCGGCGCAGGAAGCGGGCAAGCTGAACAGTCTCGTCTGGCCGCTTTTCTTCGAGCACACGGCACGCGAAGCCGAGCGGTTCACGAGGCGGCTCGACAGACTCTCGCGCGGCGAGGCCGCGCTGGAGCGGGGCGAGGTGGTTGACTTCTGGACGATGATCATGGCCGAGCACGCCGACTTCGTCGCGCACCTGCTCGACCCGCAAGAGAACGCGCTCGTCCAGAAGGCGATGCAGACGAGCACGGCCTTCCGCGGCCTGCATGCGCAAAAACCGGCCTCGAAAGACCCGGTCGAGAAGGCTGTGAATGACATCATCGACTTCAAGGTCGCAGCCGGGAAAGGCATCCAGACCGGCACGATCAAGAGCATCATCCACCCGGCGCTTGCAGACCACGTCCGGCGCGAGGCCGGCAAGTTCGCCGACGAACTGAAGCGCGCGGCGTAAACTATCACCATTTTTCGAGAGGAGGCCGCAGCTTTGAGAAGCGGCCTCCTCTCTTATAAGGAGATAGCTATGGCAAGTCCTGCAAGTCTTGGTCGGCATCCGATTCACCCGATGCTCATCCCGTTCCCGCTGGCACTCTAGTTCTCCTCGTTCGTCGCGGACGTGATCTACCTTTGGCGCGGCAATCCCGTGTGGCGAGACTGGATCGCGTTCTATACGCTCTTAGGCGGCACCATCATGGCGGTGGTGGCCGCCGTGCCCGGCCTCATCGACTGGCTTTCGATTACAGATCGGGAGGTGAAGAAGATCGCCAACTGGCACGCGCGCCTCAACGTTATCGCCCTACTGATCTTCGCGGCCAGCTTTTACCTGCGCACGACGAGCGGCGCAGAGTTGGTGGGCGGAAGCTACACCATCCCCTTCGTGCTCTCCGTCATAGGCGTTATCCTGATCACGATCTCCGGCTGGCTCGGCGGCGAGTTGGTCTTCAGGCACGGCGTGGCGGTAGACCGGCAATCCGACACGGGAGCGGAAGTGAAAAGTTAAAGCGCGCGACGCTTGATGCGCGCTTCCGGCGTGCGAGGGAAGAGTCATTAACACGACTCCGGATTCGCAGTGCTCGGGATGAAGCCTATCTTCACCCGTCGCTGAGGGGGAAAGAGTATGGCAGAGACAGCCGCTGACGTGCTCGTCGAGGGCATTATTGATTGGGGCGTGGATACGGTCTTCGGACTGCCGGGCGACGGCATCAACGGCATCATGGAGGCTCTCCGGCAGCGGCAGGATCGCGTGCGCTTCATACAGGTGCGCCACGAAGAGGCCGCCGCCTTCATGGCCTGCGCCTACGCCAAGTACACGGGTCGCTTGGGCTGCTGCCTCGCTACCTCCGGCCCCGGCGGCATACATCTCCTTAACGGCCTCTACGATGCCAAGATGGATCAAGCGCCCGTGCTCGCCATCACGGGGCAGACCTACTCCGACCTGAAGGGCAGCAAGTTCCAGCAGGAGGTGAACATGGCGCTCCTCTTCGAGGACGTGTCTGTCTATAACCAAGAGGTCATCAACCCCGAACAAGTAGCAATGCTCGCCGACGCCGCGTGCCGCCACGCACTCAACAACCGAGGGGTGGCGCACATCACCTTCCCCGTTGACTATCAGGAGAAAGAGCCGAAGGGCAAGGGCACGATGCACAAGGTCGAGGGGCATACGACGAGCCGCTGGTCGCCGCCCATCGCCGTCCCGCCGGAAGAAGAGCTGAAGCTAGCGGCCCTCATCCTCAACGAGGCGAAGAAGCCCGTCATCCTCATCGGTCAGGGCGCTCTCAGCGCGGGCGAAGAGGTGATCGAGTTGGCCGACAAACTCGGCGCGCCCGTCGTCAAGGCGCTGCTCGGCAAGGCGGTCATTCCGGACGACCACCCGCTGACGACGGGCGGGCTCGGGCTGCTCGGCACTGGCCCGTCGCAAGAGGCGATGGAGCAGGCCGACGCGCTCCTCATCATCGGCTCTTCATTCCCCTACATGGAGTACCTGCCGAAGCCCGGTCAGGCGAAGGGCGTGCAGA
>DASPKR010000137.1:0-2974 GCA_035627975.1 Pyrinomonadaceae bacterium
CGCCGGGCTCGTCTCGATGATTCTGCCGGCTATGCCGAGCCGCTTCGCCAGCTCGAGCGCCGCCGGCTTCTCGGAGATGAAAGAGTCGGGGCCGCCTTCGAGCAGGAACCCTTCGCGGCGCAGAGTCCTGACCGTCCCGCCGAGCCGTTCGGAGGCTTCGAGCAGCAGGACTTCGGGCCGCGCTTCTCGACGCTCAGCGCTCAGCTCAAGGGCGCGGTGCGCGGCCGCCAGCCCGCTCACGCCGCCGCCGACGATGACGACCTTCTTCATCGGGGTTCGGAATTCGTGATTTGAAATTTCAAATCATGCTCCGGCGGACGGGCGCGAGGCGGGCAGGCAGCAGTCGGGGCGACAAACGTCCGGGCGCGGCGGGAGCGAGCCGAGCGCGCGCCGCGGCGCGCTGCCGTCCGTCCGCTCAAGGATAAGCTCTCGTATCATCGAGACGAACTTCGGGTGCGTCCCGACGGTCGCCGCGCGCACGAGGTTGAGGCCGAGCTCGCCAGCCAGCCGCCGCGCCTCTGTGTCGAGGTCGTAGAGGACTTCCATGTGGTCGGAGATGAAGCCGACGGGCGAGACGACCACGTCGCGCGCGCCCTCGGCTTGAAGCCCGCGCAGGTAATCGCAGATGTCCGGCCCGAGCCAGCTTTGCGTGGGCGGGCCGCTGCGGCTCTGGAATACGAGACGCCAGCGCGGGTGGCCCGCGCCCTCCGCGACCAGCATGCACGTCTCAAGTAACTGTTCCTGGTAGTCGCAGTTCGCCGCCATCGCCGAAGGGATGCTGTGCGCGGTGAACGCGAGGTACGCCGACCCGCGCCTGTCAGCAGGGATTTCATCGAGCGCCGCGCGGACGTGCTCGACGTTCGGCCCGACGAAGCCGGGGTGGTTGAAGAAGGCCCGCAGTTTCTCGACGCGCGGCGCGCCGTCGCCCACCTCGGCGCGCGCACGCTCGATGTCCTCGCGGTACTGGCGGCAGCCGGAGTAAGAGCTGTAGGCGGAGGTGACGAAGGCGAGCGCGCTACGCACCCCTTCGTCGCGCATGCGGCGCAGGGTGTCGGCGAGCATGGGGTGCCAGTTGCGGTTGCCCCAGTAAACGGGAAGGCGCGGGCCTTTCTCCCCGAGCTCGCGCTCGAGCGCGGCTATCAGCGCGCGGTTCTGTGCGTTGATGGGGCTCACGCCGCCGAACATCTCGTAGTGGTGCGCGACCTCGCGCATGCGCTCCGCGGGGACGTTGCGGCCGCGCAGGACGTTCTCGAGGAAGGGCATCACGTCGCCCATCCCCTCGGGGCCGCCGAACGAGACGACGAGCAGCGCGTCGAAAGTCTCAGCCACTTGAACTCTTATCTCCTGCTCAGCTCCTGGACGGCCTCGACTAAGGCGACTACGTTCTCGACCGGCGTCTCGGGGAGGATGCCGTGGCCGAGGTTAAAGATGTGGCCGGGACGATTGGCCGCCTGGTCGAGAATTATCCTGGCGCGCTGGCGGATGACCTCGGGGTTAGTGAAGAGGGCGATGGGGTCGAAGTTGCCCTGCACGGCCACGTCGCCCAGCCGCGCCCACGCCTCGCCCAAACGCACGCGCCAGTCGAGGCCGATAACGTCGCCGCCCGCCTCGCGCATCAGCTCCAGCAGCGTCGCCGTCCCCATGCCGAAGTGTATGACGGGGACGCCCGGCTTGACCTGCTCGATGACGGCGCGGGTGTGCGGGAGCACGAACTCGCGGTAGTCGTCGGGCGAGAGCGCGCCTACCCACGAGTCGAAAATCTGCACGGCCTGCGCGCCGGCCTCGACCTGCGCGTTGAGGTAGCGCGGCAGAGCGCGCGCAATCAGCGACATCAGCGCGTGCCAGGCGCCGGGGTCTGTCCACATCAGCCGCTTGGTGTTGACGTAGTTCTTCGAGCCGCCGCCCTCGATTATGTATGAGGCGAGCGTGAAGGGCGCGCCGCAGAAGCCTATGAGCGGGATGTCGGGTTTGAGTTCCCGGCGCGTCAGCCGTATGGCGTCATAGACGTAGGAGAGCGACGACGCGTCCTCGACTTCGCGCAGGCGGCCCAGGTCTTCGGCCGAGCGCACGGGGTTGTGTATGACGGGGCCTTCGCCCTTCGCGAACTCTAGCTCGAGCCCCATCGGCTCGATGATGAGCAGTATGTCTGCGAAGATGATGGCGGCGTCAACATTCAGGCGGTGCGCCGCATAGACCGTGACCTCGGCCGCAACCTCGGGCTTCTTGCACATCTCGAGGAAGGTGTGCCGGGCGCGCACGTCGCGGTACTCCTTCATGTAGCGCCCGGCCTGTCGCATGAGCCAGACGGGCGTGTGCGGCACCTGCTCGCGGCGGCAGGCGCGCATGAAGGGGCTGTCCCAAAGCTCACGGCTCATCCCCTCCGGGCTCGTCACGGGCTTAGTCGCTTCGCTCATCAGTTCAGTGTGGCAGGAACCCTTCCCGCTCTTGTCGGAGCGCCGACAATATAACAGAAGGATGGAGAACGAAGGGAATGCCTCACGGCGTCGCCTTCATCCCCCATCCTCCCGCCTTCGCCATTACGACGGAGGCTTACGGCGCGTTGAAGCCCGTCAGCGGGTGGCCGTAGAAGGCGTCGGTCTTCCAGGCCGCCTTGTCCCACGCGCCGTCCTGGTCGCCGAGGACGGCGACGGGGACGACGACGCGGTCAATCCCGAGCTTGTTGGCCGCGGCGATGCCGTTGTCGAGCTTCCCTTCGGGGCCGACCGTGAACTTGATTGAGCGGGCCAGCTTGTTATTCCAAAGCACCTTGAACTCGTACTCGCCGGGGTTCGAGGCCATCTTGAACATCTCGTTGGTGTTGGGCTGACCCTTACCGCCGTCCGTCTTGTCCCACCGCTTCACGACGGGGAAGCTGCACTCGACGCGCGACCACTTCGCCCGCTGCGGCACGCCGTCGTTGACCGTGTGCGTCGTGTTGTTCTCAACCCGTGCCTCGCAACTGGCCTTGCCTACC
>DASPKR010000138.1:0-2158 GCA_035627975.1 Pyrinomonadaceae bacterium
TGAGGCCCGTGCCGAAGAGCGCGTCAACGACTACTTCGTAATTCCCGTGCGAGTTCGCGAGCGATTCCCACTCGGCTGCCCCTTCGCACTGCGAGAACGCGAGTGACGAAGGGCTCGCCGTGCCGCCCGCGCCCGCGAGCCCGCGCACGATGTCGAAGTTGGTGCGGGCGTCGCCCCTAGAGTCTTCGGCGCGCCCGAAGAGGACGAGGTCAACGCGCGCGCCTGCCGTCAGGAGCGCGCGGGCAAGGGCCGCGCCGTCGCCGCCGTTGTTGCCGCGCCCGCAGAGGATTTGAACGCGCCTGCCCGAGAGGTCATGCGAGAAGTGCGAGGCGATCACGCGCGCCGCGGCGCCGGCCGCCGCCTCCATCAGGAGCAGCGAAGGCGTCGCGTAAAGCTCCGTCGTCAGGCGGTCAACCTCGCGCATCTCGGCTGCCGTGACTATCTTCTTCACGCGCGGGATGATAACACGGACGGTGAGGGGAGCGGGCGGGCTAGGGCGGGGCGAAAGTGGCCGGCGCTGGGGCCTCGCACGGCGCCGCCAAAAATAGAAAAAGGCGCCTTCTGCGCCTGCCCCCTGCCGCTACGCCTACCGCCTCGCCGAGCAACCTTGTCGTGTAACTCAGGGAAATGTTCAATCGGGTTGGCTCTCCAGAAAAAATCAGCCCCAGGCGAAAATATTTTCGTCTTGGCGCGGTGCGAGGTTTCTGGAACGAAAAAGCCGGGCCGGCTGTGGGGCCGGCCCGGCTTTCCAGGAACTTGCCGTCAGGGAACGGCGGGAGAAGAGTTACTTTTTGGCGGCCTTGCGGCGGCGGCGGGCGCCGGCCGCTATACCGGCCAGCCCCGTGCCGAGCAGTACCATCGTCGCCGGCTCAGGTATCACCTGCTGCCCGGCGATGATGTTGCCGTTCAGCGCGGCGTTGTTCCCGGGGTTAATCGAGAGGTCGTTGATTTGCAGCATGAACGAGCCGTTGCCGCACGTCGTGAACTGTCCCGGCGGGACTGCGTTCGGGTTCGGGTTGGGCTCGCAGTTAGCGTCCTGGAAGGTGAACAGGATGCCCTGGTTGGCCACGTCGTCGAAGTCTATGCGGACGCCGCCGCTCTGGTCGGTCCTCACTGTCCCCGTCAGCGTCGCCGTGAAGACCTGCGAGGCATTGCCGACGATGCCCTGCGGGGCGGTGAACGTCACCCTGAGCGTGAAGGTGTTCCCGTTATAGTTAGCCGGGACGGTCGCGTCGAGGAAGAAGCTACCGAGGTTGTCGACCGACTGTGTCCCCTGGGGCGTGGGGGCTCCGCCGAAGGCGAGGAAGCCGCTGGCGGTCGTGCCGCTAAAGGTCGAATTGGTGTAGAAGAGGCCGAGCAGCGAGTTCTGCTGCGTGGCGTTAGTGGCAGGCGGGTTGCACGGCACGTTCGGGTCGGTGCTGAAGCAACCGTTCGTGTAGCCGGCGACAAAAACCTCGTCGGCCTTCGCCGCGCTGGGGGCGAGTGCTAGGAAGGCGATAGCCGCGAGGCCGAGGGTGAACGGCCGAGCCAGCGCCCTGATGCGGTTGAGCATGATTTACTTCCTCCGTCGTTCCTTTTGCGAGAGCCTGTTTTGTTAAGCACTCAGCCAACTATCCGTTTGACCGCTTCCGGGCGGGAGCGGGGCAAGCTCGCAGCCGGCGGGTAATCGAGCGAAGGGCAAACCGCACCTTGACGCCGTCGCTCAGAAGGAAGAACAGTGCGTAAAGCCTGAATGACCGTCGGCCAACAGGGGCAAACTGGCGGCCGGAGGCGTCTTCAAACCTACTAGACTCTGGTAAGCCTAAGTAAACACCTAATTCTTCGGCGATTTCAGAAAAGTGGAAGGGAATTTACCCGCTTCCAGAAAATTTGTAAAGCTTTATTTTGGAGGCGTAAAAGCATAGGAGGGGGCCGTCGTGACCCCCTCCTATGCTCGCTTCCGGGCGATTTGCCGCAGGCGAAGATGATTCGAGTTTCGCTTGTGCCCCGCTAAATTATTCCTTAGTGGCCCCGCGGCGGCGGCGTGCGCGCGCGGCCAGGCCGGCCAGGCCGGTGCCGAACAGTATCATCGTCATCGGCTCGGGGATGGGGTTAGCCCTCGCCACGTCGCTGTCGCCGTTGTTGACATCCTGGAAGCGGGCGAAAATTGCCTGCGCTA
>DASPKR010000139.1:0-2679 GCA_035627975.1 Pyrinomonadaceae bacterium
CCGCATCGGCGCCGGGGGCGGGGGCGGAGGCGGCCAGCAGCAGCAGGGCATCACGCCCGACGCCGTAAGCGCCCGCGACCGGCGCGTCGGCGAGATACGCCGCATGCTCCGCGACGCCGAAGCCTACGGCCGCGCGCAGGACGCATACGCGCGCGACCCTCGCTCGACGCCGCGGCCCGACACAGACCTTCGGCTCGCCGCCCTCGTCCCGTACGTGCGCGGCGAGCGCCCCGTCATACTGCGCGCCGACCGCGAGCGCGATATACGAGGGGCCGTGCGCTTCGCCGAAGAGATGAAGCTCAGGGCCGTCATACTCGGCGGCAGCGACGCGTGGAAGGCGGCGCAGTTCCTGAAGGAGAAGAACGTCCCCGTCATACTCGACAGCATCCTGAACCTGCCGCTGCGCGAGGACGACCCCTACGACACGCTCTACGAGAACGCCGCGAAGTTGCAGGCCGCCGGAGTGCGCTTCTGCATCTCGGCCGGCGACTCGGGTGCGCACGTCCGCGACCTGCCCTTCCACGCCGGCATGGCCGCGGCCTTCGGCCTGCCGAAGGCGGAGGCGCTCAAGGCCGTCACGCTCTACCCGGCGCAGATAATGGGAGTGGCCGACCGTCTTGGCTCAATCGAGCAGGGCAAGCTCGCCAACCTTGTCGTCACCGACGGCGACCTCCTCGAGGCCCGCACCAACGTCCGTCACGTCTTCATCGCCGGCCGGCAGATACCGCTAGTCAGCCGCCACACGATGCTTTACGAGCAGTTCAAGGACAGGAAGTAAGAGAAGGCGGAAGGCAGTCAGAACGCTCAGGGCGTCTTGGCTGCCTTCTGCCTACTGTTTTTTTGCAACAGGCTCGCAAGGTAATCGCAACCAACGCGGCGCGGCTTTGCCTGTATCGTCCCCGGAAAGAAAATCACTGCCCCGACAAATGTCTTAAAAGGCACCTCGCTTAAGACGCCGCTTGTCTCAAGGTCGCAGTGAATCCGAATCACATCTGTGGGAAGAAAGGGACGATTAAGATGAAGATTTCCGCGACTCTAAGAACCTCGGTAGCGGCGCTCGCGCTGGCTCTCGCGCTCGCGCCCGCTGCGCTTGCGCAAGAGGGCTCCGCGCAGCACACGCCGACTGCCAACACCTCGGTGCCTTCGGGCCAGAAGACGAAGCTCAAGGGCTTCGTCGTCAGCCGCGGCTCGGACGGCTTCGTCGTGCAGGACTACAACGGCGCGCGCACGCACGTCGTCCTTACTGACCGCACGAGCGTCAAGACTAAGGGCGGCTTCTTCGGCGGCGGCACCAACTACGCCGCCACCGCCATCACGCGCGGCCTCAACCTCGAGGTCGAGGGGCGCGGCGACGCCTCCGGCAACCTCGTCGCCGAGAAGATACGCTTCGGCGACAGCGACCTCCGGGCCGCGCGCACGCTCGAAGCCAACGTCGTCCCCGTCGAGGGGCGCGTGGGCGAGGCCGAGGGGCGTCTGGGCGCTGCCGAGCAGAACGCCCAGCGCATGTCGGGGCAGGTTGACGAGTTGGCCGCCATCTCGAACGCCGCGCGCGGCGGGGCCGTGGCCGCTCAGGAGGCTGCCGACCGCGCCGTCGAGGGTGTGAGGGTCGCCAACGACCGCATAGGCTCGCTCGACGACTACACGCCGCAGCAGAGCATCACCGTCAACTTCAAGAACCGCAGCGCCGTGCTCACGCCCGAGGCCAAGCAGACGCTCGACCAGGTGGCCGAGTACGCGAAGGGCGCGAAGGGCTATCTCATCGAAGTCACGGGCTACGCATACGAGTGGCGCGACAAGGCGACGAACCGCCGCGTGAGCGAGCAGCGCGCCGAATCAATCGTCCGCTACCTCGTCGAGACGCACAACATTCCCGTCCGGCGGATACTCACGCCCTTCGGCTACGGCAACCTGAACCCCGTCGCCGAGAACACCACCCGCGACGGCCGCGCACAGAACCGCCGCGCCGAAGTCCGCGTGCTCGTCAACCGCGGCCTCGCCGCGCCCGGCTACGACGCGAACCAGAGCAAGGTTTCGGCAGCGACGCCGGAATAAAACCGAAGACGACTGAAGTGACGAAGGGGGCCGGGCCGCTTATCGGGCGGCCCGGCCCCTTCTCCGTGGTTGTTGTAGAGCCCGCCCCGTTTCATTTAAGCTGCCGGCGCGTGCCGAACCTTTCTCTCGAAAAGCAGCTCGAACGCCTCGAAGAACTTAAGCGCCCCGCTGGCGCCGGCGGGCGTGCGCGCTTGAGGAGCCTGCTGTCCGGGCTCGCGCGCCGCCGGTTCGACGACGCGCCGTCTCTCATACGCTTCCACGAAGCGCTCCTCTTCCTGCGCGCCTACCCGCAGAGCCCGTCACTGCTCAGGCAGACTGAAAGGCTGCTCGCCGCGTTCAAGCGCCGCGTGGACAGGCTGCGCGACTCGGAGGACTTCTATGAGTTCGCCGAGCCGCGCGTCTCCGGCATCGCCGGCACCTACTTCTCCGCAATCTTCGGCTACGACATAACGCGCTGGCTCGCCGCCCGCTACCCTTCGCGCGTCGAGATTGAATGGGAAGGCTACGAGTCTGCGGCGCAGCTCGCGGCCGTGCTGCCTCGCTTCCTGCCGCTCATGGAGGAGAACGCATACGTCGAATATTCGCTCCCGTACCGGGAGTGGCTGCGCGCGGCGAAGGGGCGCGAGC
>DASPKR010000140.1:0-5322 GCA_035627975.1 Pyrinomonadaceae bacterium
GTACGCGCGCACGGCCTCCTCGACCGTAATCTTCTGCTCGGGAACCCAGCCCGACGGGTTCTTGCCGTCGAGCGTGCGGCGCGTGACGGCCGCGTAGATGCCGAGAAGTGGGTCGAGCGGCGCCACAGTCCAGTCGGAGCCGAAGGCGAGCGCGGCGCCCGCGTCGAGGAGCGAGCGGAAGGCGTAAGTGCCTTTGGCGCGCTCCGGGCCTATGCGCTTCTCGGCCCAGCGGCCGTCGTCTATGGCGTGGTAGGGCTGCATCGAGGCGATGACCTTCTGGCGGGCGAACTCGGCTATCTCTTCCTTGCGGAGGTGCTGCGCATGCTCGATGCGGAAGCGGCGGTCGCGCTCGCCGTGCTTGCGCGCGACCTGCTCGAAGATGGAAAGAATCTGGTCGTTGGCGCGGTCGCCGATGGCGTGAATCATCACCTGAAGCCCGGCCGCGTCGGCGCCCTCGACTCGGGCGAGCATGGCGCCCTCGGGGAACATCTCGTCGCCGGGCAGTCCCGAGGTGCCCGGCGCGTCGAGGTAGGGCTCGAAGAAGAGGGCCGTCGTGGAGCCGAGGCTGCCGTCGGAGAAGCCCTTGAAGCCGCCGACCCTGAGCATCGCGCCCCCGAAGGCGCGGCGGAGGCCTACCGCTTTCAGGCGCTCCCACCGCGGCAGGGGCGCGACGGCGTAGATGCGCGTCTTTAGCTCGCCGCGCTCAAGAAGCGTTTGATAGACGCCAACGTCGTCGCCGGCCGACATGTCCTGCACGCTCGTCACGCCGAGGCGCGCGGCGTGCTCTGTCGCGGCGCGCGCGGCGGCGAGCTTTTCTTCGAACGTGGGCGCGGGGATTTTCGACCAGACGAAGCTCATCGCGGCGTCCTTGAGGACGCCCGTGGGCTCGCCCGTAGCCGGGTCGCGGACGATGAGGCCGCCGGGCGGGTCTTTCGTCTCGCGAGTGACGCCGGCGAGCTTGAGGGCGAGGCTGTTGGCGAGCGCCATGTGGCCGTCGAGGCGGTTGACGAAGACGGGCGTCCTCGCCGTGAAGGCGTCAATCAGCTCCTTCGTCGGCAGCGGCGCGCCCGGCCAGCGCTCGTGATCCCAGTCGCCGCCCGTCACCCAGCGCCCCTCGGGCAGGCGCTCGGCAAAGCGCCGTATCCTCTCTGCGAACTCCTGCGGCGTCGAGGCGTCGCGCAAATCAACGCTCGAGAGCTGGAAGCCGCCCGACAGGAAGTGCACGTGCGAGTCGTTGAAGCCGGGCAGCACGAGCGCGCCGCGGGCGTCAACGACGCGCGTGCGCGCGCCGGCCAGCCGCCTTACTTCTGCGCTCGTGCCGACGGCGGCGATGCGGTTCCCGAAGACGGCCACGGCCTCGGCCTGCGGCCTTGCCGCGTCCATCGTGCGCACTTCGGCGTTCACGATTACGAGGTCTGCTTCCATCCCTTTCGCTTCGACGGCGGTGGGCGCGCGGCCCGCCGCGAGGCACGCCAGCACGGCCGCGGCCAGAACTTTTCTCATCCTCATCGGTGCGGTGCGTCGCCCGCGCGGCGGGCCTGAAGTTGTTTGAATTGCGGGAACGACGGGCGCGTAGTGTATCATTGCGGCGCCGCCTTCCGGTAGGATTTTCCGAAGCCCGTCGTGGACAAGCTAATCACACAACTGACGGATTTGCTCGGCGCCGGCCGCGTCAAGCACGAGCGCGACGAGCTGCTCGCCTACGAGTGCGACGGCCTGCCGCACTACAAGGCCATGCCGCGCGCCGTCGTCTTCCCTGAGACGACCAAAGAGGTCTCGGCCGTGATGCGCCTGCTCGCGAGCGAGCGCGTCGCGGTCGTCCCGCGCGGCGCGGGGACGGGCCTCTCTGGCGGCGCGCTGTGCGACGGCGGCGTCTGCGTGGAGCTCGCCCGGATGCGGCGGGTGCTGAAGGTTGACGCGGAGAACCGGCTTGCCGTCGTCGAGACTGGTCTTGTCAACGCCCACGTCTCGCGCGCCGTCGCGCGCCACGGCCTGTACTACGCGCCCGACCCTTCGAGCCAGGCGACCTGCACCATCGGCGGCAACATCGCCGAGAACGCGGGCGGCATACACTGCCTGAAGTACGGGACGACCGTTGACCACGTGCTCGGCGCGCGCGTCGTGCTCTACGGCGGGGAGGTCGTCGAGCTCGGCGGCGCGGGCGGCGGGGCGGCGGGCTACGACCTCATGGGCGTCTTCGTCGGCTCCGAGGGGACTTTCGGCGTGGCGACGGAGGCGACGCTGCGGCTCCTGCCCGTCGCGCTTTCGGTGCGGACTCTGCTCGCGGACTTCACCGACATCGGCGCGGCGAGCCGCGCGGTCTCTTCCATCATCGCGGCGGGCGTCGTCCCCGCGGCGCTCGAGATGGTTGACAACGCGACTATCCGCGCCGTCGAGGCGAGCGTGTTCGCGGCCGGGATGCCCCTGGACGCCGAGGCGGCGCTGCTCGTCGAACTGGACGGGCTGGAAGCCGGGATTGACGCGGAGGTCGAGCGCGTGCGCGCAATCTGCCGCGAGAGCGGAGCGCGAGAGGTCAGGCTCGCGGCCGACGAGCCCGAGAGGAAGCGGCTCTGGGCCGCGCGCAAGGGAGCGTTCGGCGCGATGGGCCGGCTCGCGCCCGACGTGATGATTCAGGACGCGGTCGTGCCGCGCTCGCGGCTGCCCGAAGTCCTCGCCTCGCTCGTCCGCATAGGCGCCGAGCACCGCCTGCGCCTCGCAAACGTCTTCCACGCGGGCGACGGGAATCTACACCCCTTCATCTCCTTCGACTCGCGCGACGCTGACGAGGCGCGGCGCGTCACGGAGGCCGGCCGCGAGATGATGCTTACGTGCGTGCGCGCGGGCGGGACGATCACGGGCGAGCACGGCGTAGGCTTAGACAAGCGGGGCTACCTGCCGCTCATCTTCACGGACGACGACATGCGAGCGATGCTCGCCGTGCGCGCCGCGTTCGACCCGTCCGGGCTTTGCAACCCCGGCAAGATAATCCCCGTGCTCAAGGGCTGCGGCGAGGCGCGCGCCGTCGCCCCGGCGCCGGCAACGTGCGGCAGAATAAAGTAGAGCCAGTGGCGGCGCCCCCCTCGCCGGCGCGTGCCGTTCGGGTTTCGACTGCGGCGACACGCGCGCCCCTTCCGTTAAAGAAGTTGCTGGCCGGCGTCGTCGGTGATGAGCACGTCGCGACGGGCGAGGTGGCGGGCGGCGTGCGCGCCGTAGTCTCGCCTGCTTCGGCCGAGGAGGCGTGTGAAGTACTGAGGGCCGCGCGCGCCGAAGGGTTCGGAGTCGTGCCGGCCGGCGCAGGCTCATGGCTCGACGCGGGGAACCCGACCGGCAGCCCCGTCGTCATCTTAAAGACCGAACGGATGACGAGAATTATCGAGCACGAGCCAGCCGATCTCGTGGCGACGGTGCAGGCGGGCGTGACATTGTCGGACTTCAACCGTGCGGCGGGGCGGGCGGGTCAGTGGCTCCCTCTCGACCCGCCCGGCGCGGGCGCGGCGACTTTGGGAGGCGTTGCCGCGACGGGCCTGGCCGGGGCGCAGGCGCTCGGCTACGGCCCGCCTCGCTCGCACGTGCTAGGCATGCGAGTGGCGCTCGCCGACGGGACTCTGGTGCGAGCGGGCGGCCGCGTCGTCAAGAACGTCGCCGGCTACGACCTCTGTAAGCTGTTCGTCGGAAGCTATGGCACGCTCGCCGTGATTCTCGAAGTGACCTTCAAGCTCAGACCCCGCCCCGCGAGCGAGGCGACTATAGTGGCGCGCGCGGATGACTGGTGGAAGCTACTCGGGGCCGCGCGGGCCGTCTGTTCGTCCCAGCTTCTGCCCGCCGCGGCCGAACTGCTCTCCCCTCGCATGGCCGAAGCTCTCGGGCTTCACGACGCCGCGGGCGGGGCGGCGCTGCTCGTGCGCTTCGCCGGCACGGCGGAGGCAGTCGCTTACCAACTCGGGCGCGCGGGCGAAATTGTGAAGGAGCACGGCGGCACAGCCGTCGAAACGCTGGCAAACGATTCGTCGCTCTGGGCGGGGCTAGCGGCCGTGTCGGCGGGTGACTGTAGCGGCGTCGTAGTCTGGCGCGCGGGCGTGTCGCCGTCAGGGTTGGGCCGTTTCATCCCGGAGGCGGAGAAGCTCATCGGGACGGCCGAAACGCTCTGGCACGCGGGGGCGGGCGACGGCCGTCTGCGCGTTCTCGGCCCCGCGCCCGACGCGGCGGCGCTCTCGTCTCTGCGTGAAGTGGCGCGGCAAGCGGGCGGCGCTCTCGTCATCGAGCGCGCGCCCGAGGGGTTGAAGCGCTCGCTCGACGCGTGGGGCCTCGCGGGCGGCGCCGCCAGGCTGATGCGGCGCGTGAAGGAGCAGCTAGACCCGTCGGGCCTTCTTTCGCCCGGCCGGTTCAATCTCGATGGCTGAAGCGCAGACAAAACTCGCGGGCGCGCTCTCGGCCGAGGCGCGGAAGATTCTGGCTTGCGTCCACTGCGGGCTCTGCCTCGAAGCATGCCCGACCTACGTGCAGACCGGCGACGAGAACGACGGGCCGCGCGGCCGCATATACCTCATGCGCGCGGTCGAGGAGGGGCGGCTCGCCGCCGAGTCGCGCTCGTTCGAGCGCCACATAGACCGCTGCCTCGGGTGCCGCGCCTGCGAGAGCGCCTGCCCGGCCGGCGTAGAGTACGGCCGGCTGCTCGAAGCCGCGCGCGCGGACATTTCGGCCGCGGGCCGGCGGCGCGGCTGGACTTCGAGGCTCCTGCGCCTCGTGCTACGCCACGTCTGGCTGCGGCCGGCGCGGCTGCGCTTCGCTTTTAGGCTGGCGCGGCTCACGCGCGACTCGAAGCTGCCGCGCGCGGCGCTCGCCCTCGGGCTCGCTAAAATTCTCCCGGCCCGGCTCGGGCTCGCGCTCGCCCTGCTCGACGCTTCCGCGCCCGCGCGCAAAGAGCCGAAGGGGAAAGTCAGCCCCGCACTTAAAGGCAGCGAGGGCGAGCAGGTCTTGCTCTTCGAGGGCTGCGTGACCGAGGGTTTGTTCGCGCGCGTCAACCGCGCGACAGCGCGCGTGCTCTCGGCGAACGGCTTCCGCGTGAGCGCGCCCGCGGGGCAGGTCTGCTGCGGCGCGCTGCACGCGCACGCCGGAGACCTCGAAGGCGCGCGCGAGCTCGCCCGCCGCAACCTCGAAGCCTTCGGCGGCGCGGGCCGCGCTGCGGTGGTGACGAACGCGGGCGGCTGCGGCGCCATGCTCGCCTCCTACGCGCACCTGTTCGAGCACGACGAGGAGCACGCCGCGCTCGCGCGCGACTTCAGTGAGCGCGTGCGCGACGTGAGCCAGCAGCTCGACACCGCC
>DASPKR010000141.1:0-2327 GCA_035627975.1 Pyrinomonadaceae bacterium
CGGCGTCACGCGGCGCTGCGGCCGTGCGTCGGCGGGCGCGGAAGAACTCCCGCATGAGCGCGCGGCACTCATCTTCGAGCACGCCCGGCGTCAACTCCATCCTGTGATTCAAAGAGCCGGTGTCGCAGACGCGGAAGACAGACTCGACCGCGCCGGCCCGCTCGTCCTTTGCGCCGTAAACCAGCCGCGCGACCCTCGCCTGCACGAGCGCGCCCGCGCACATAGCGCAGGGCTCTACGGTCGAGTAGGCGACGGCGCCCGTCAGGCGGTAGTTGCCGAGGCGGCGCGCCGCCTCTCTTAAAGCCACCACCTCGGCGTGGGCCGTCGGGTCGCAGTCCGTGCGGGTGCGGTTGCCCGCGGCGGCTAACAGCTCGCCCGAGGCGCTCACGACGCACGCGCCGACGGGGACTTCGCCGCGCGCGGCCGCCTCCCGCGCGGCGCTGAGCGCCTCCCGCATCCAACGCTCGTCCGGCCCGGCCGCGCCTTCGGGGCCGCCCTCAAAGACCTCTCGCTCCTGCATGGTCACGCGCGCCCGCGGCGGTGAGGCCGCGGGCAAAAAGTGACTATAGGGGGCCGCGCGCGCGCGTGTCAAGCAGGGCCGTTTCGGGCCGGGCGACGCGCCCGCGCTCACGTTTTTTGTCGCCGCGCGCCGGGCGCGTGTTATCATCGGCGACGTGCCGCCTCCCCGGCCGCGAGCGCGAGGGCCTCGAAGATTCGACGATGAAGACAGACCGCCCCAGCAGAGTTACCGCCACGCTGTCCGGCGCGGAGAGGGTGACGGGAAGCCAGCCGCAGCAGCGCCCCGCCCCCGCCAACGAGCCCGAAACCGCATCCATACACCAGACGGTCTCGCCCGAGCAGGTCACGCCCGCCGCGCGCGCGACGGCCGCCGCCCCGCGCAAGGCCACCACCGCCGAGTTCAGCACGGCGATGGTTCACTTCTACCGCGGCGAGGTCTCGCGCGCCAACACCTGGCGCAACCGGCTCGACACCACTACTAACTGGGCCGTGCTCACGACGGGCGCGACGCTGTCGTTCGCCTTCTCGTCCCCCATCAACCCGCACTTCGTCATCCTCATCAACACCGTGCTCGTCTTCTTCTTCCTCTTCATGGAGGCGCGCCGATACCGCTACTACGAGATTTGGTCGAGCCGCGTCAGGATGCTAGAGACCGGCTTCTTCACGCAGATACTCGCGCCTGACCAGCAGGTTGACGACGCGTGGGCGCAGATGCTCGTTGACGATCTTAAAACCCCCCGCTTCACCATCAGTGAGTGGGAGGCCGTCGGCCGGCGGCTGCGGCGCAACTACCTATGGATTTTCGCGCTGCTCGCCGCCAGCTGGAATTTGAAGGTCTATATGCACCCCGTCCCGGCCTACGACTTCAACGCCTTCGTTGACCGCGCGACAATCGGCGTCATCCCCGGCGAGATAGTCTTCATGGTCGGCGTCTTCATTAACGCCGGCCTGCTAGTCTTCGCGCTCGCCACCGTCCGCTTGCAGCAGGCGACCGGCGAGGTGCTCACGGAGCGCGACTTCCACCCCATCAAGAGCATGACAGACTGGACGCGCGCGGCGGCCGAGCGGCGCCGCACTGCGACAGTCCGCCGCGCCAAGAAGGCGCGCGAGCGGGCGCGCTCGCCGCGCCCCGCCGGCAGCGTCACCGGCGAGTGGCGCCGCTCGGACATACACCGCTCGCAGCCGCCCGACGGCGACATACACCGCACGCAGTTCCCGCACAGGGACAGAGTGATTAAATAGAGGCCAGCGGCTAGAGACCGGAGGCTAGTAAGAAGAGGCGTTTTTTAACTGTCCTCTAGTCTCTAGCCGCTGGCCCCTGACTTTTTATGATTGAGTTGTACGGACAGGCGCTGACGCTGGGGGAGGTGGCGCGCGTGGCGCGCGGGGGCGGGGGCGTGTCGCTCTCGGCCGCGGCGCGCGAGCGCATGGAGGCTTCGCGGCGGACTGTGGAGCGGATAGTCGCGGAGTCGCGCGTCGTTTACGGAGTCAACACCGGCTTCGGGAAGCTCTCGGACGTGACCGTGGGCGCCGACGAGCTTCGTGAGCTACAGGTCAACCTCGTGCGGAGCCACGCGTGCGGCGTCGGCCCACCGCTGCCCGAGGACGAGACGCGGGCAATGATGCTGCTGCGCACGAACGTCCTCGCCGTCGGCCTGAGCGGCGCGCGGCCCGTCGTGGCCGAGACGCTGCTCGCGATGCTCGAGCGCGGCGTGCACCCGGTCATACCGGAGAAGGGCTCGGTCGGCGCGAGCGGCGACCTTGCGCCGCTCGCCCACCTCGCGCTCTGCTGCATGGGCGAGGGCGAG
>DASPKR010000142.1:0-14533 GCA_035627975.1 Pyrinomonadaceae bacterium
GAAGAGGCTCGGCCGAGCGAAGTAGTCAGCGGCGCGCATGCCGTCAGGAACTCGACGCCCGCGCGCGAGATGAGGACTGCGCGCACGGCCCCGCGGCCCGCCACGATGAACGCGAGCTACGGCCCCCGGCCGGCGGCGCGCGAGGAAGAGATCACGACCGACTTCATACCGCTCATGCAGGGCGCGCAAGGGGCGGGGCTCGACTCAGGCGCGGTCGTCCGGGTCGAGCTGCCACGCTCGGCGCTCGCCTCCCTGGGCCTGCCCGTCAACGCCGAGCGCGCGCACGAGCGCGTCAAGGCCGACGTGGTCGTCGGCGAGGACGGCACGGCCCGAGCCATACGCTTCGTCCGCTGAACCGACGGCCGGAATTTTGCGACCAGCGGGAATACTTTACTGAGGAAGGAAGACGAGTGATGAGACAACGGAAATCTTTAACGGCGGCGGCGCTCTCGCTCTCGCTCCTGTCGGGCGGGCTCACCGCCTTCGCGCAGGACAGGCGCCCGGCGCGCGGCGAGCAGCAGCGGCAAAGCGAGGCCGAGCGCAAGGAGCGGGTCGAGCGCGAGCTGATACTGACGCAGCACGGCGGCGACTTCCATATTCGCGTCCCCGGCCCCGCCGAGCCGGGCGCGCCGCCCTTCGGCAGGGACACCTTCGTTTATCTCTCGACCGAGATGAGCCTCCCGGGCAAGACGGTCAAGGGCGCGCCCTACTCGGCCGAGGCCGTGACCGAGACCGTGCAGACGCTCGCCGACGGCAACCGCATCGTGCGCAAGAACACCGCGCAGGTCTATCGCGACGGCGAGGGGCGCACGCGCCGCGAGTTCACCTTAAACGCCCTCGGCCCCTGGGCGTCGCAGGACGATGCGCCGCGCACCGTCTCGATAGTTGACCCGGTGGCGGGCGTCAGCTACTCGCTCGACGCGCGCACGCGCACCGCCCACAAGGTTCCGTTAGGCCCCATGCGCTCGCTTCAGGCAGCGCCCGGCGGCCACGCCGAAGTCTTCTCGATCCTCCGCTCCGGCAGGGGCGGCGACGTGAAGCCCGTTGACATGAAGGGCGTGAAGTCCACGCTCCAGGGGCGCGTGCTCAGCAAGGCCGAGGCCGTGAACGCCTCGGGCCTGAAGGAGCGCGAGATGGTGGCAGTCAAGATTAAGGTCGGAGCGTCGGGCTCGGTCGAGTCGGCCGAGGCCGTCGTCGGCGAGAACGCCGCGCTGCGCGCCGCCGCGGTCGAGGCCGCGCGCAAGTGGAGCTTTAAGCCGGGCGAGGCCGAGACCGGCGCCATCCTCTTCAAGTTCGACGGCCGCGCGAGCGCCCCCGGCGAGATTGCGCGCGTCTTCGAGATGTCTAAGGAGGAGACCGCCAACGGCGCGAAGGCGACCACCGTGCTCGCCTTCGACGAGCCCGGCGTGGAGACGCAGCAGCTCGGCAAGCAACTCGTCGAGGGCGTCGAGGCCGAGGGGACGCGCACCACTCGCACCATCCCTGCCGGAGAGATAGGCAACGAGCAGCCCATACAGATCGTCAGCGAGCGCTGGTACTCGCCCGAGCTTCAGGTCGTGGTGATGACGCGCCACAGCGACCCGCGAATGGGCGAGACGACCTACAAGCTGACGAACGTCGTCCGCGGCGAGCCTTCGGCCCCGCTCTTCCAGGTGCCTTCGGACTACACGGTGCGCGAGGCGCCGGCCTTCGGCCCGCGCGCCCTCCGCCGCTCGAAGGTTCCCGCGCCCGACTTTCAGTAGGAAGCCCCTGATTAACGACATATCGCCGCGGCGCCTTCGCGTGAGACAAGCACGCGAAGGCGCCGCGGCGATATGCTAAGACTTCCGGCCTGAAAAATTTTACGCCCTCACGCCGCGCCCTCTTTCTTCGACGCGCGCCGGCGCTTCCGCGTCACGCCCCCGCGGCCGTTACCCTTGCCGGCGCCGGGCAGCCGGCTCGCGGCCTCGTCCGTGATGACGCACAGGCCGCTCACGCCCGAGCTTTTCAACTCGCGCACGAGCGCGGCGGCCTCGGCGTAAGGCAGCCCCGCGGCCTCGCGCCCGCGCTCACTCATCACGGCCCAACGCGCCTCTTTAAACTCGCTCATCAATTAGAAGTTTAACAACCGCCCGCGAGGCCGAACAAGCGGGCCGCGCTTGCGGCCGTCGGCGCGCGGGCGTTAATCTCTGGCTACGAAATCAGAGACGGGGCGCGAAGCCCGAAGCCTTTCCCCGGCTCGAGCCACACCCGAAGGAACAGAAGATGAAAAAACTGTCACTGCTCTTTTCCCTCCCGCTCTTGCTGTGCGGCGCGTGCGCGACCGAGCAGAAGCCCGCGGCGACGCAGAACGGCGCGGCGTCGCAAGCCGGCGGCGGCGACCAGGCGTTCAAGTCGCTGCACGACCGCTACGTCGTAGAGTTCCTGCGCCGCAACCCGACCGTGAACACGTACCTCGGCGGCGCCGGCCTCGACCCCTCCTTGCGCGAGGCCGACGGCCGCCTGCGCGACCACTCCGCCCAGGCGCTCGCCGACGAAGACCGCTGGCTATCTGAGACGCAGAAGTCCTTCGAGGGGGTCGCGCCCGACTCGCTCTCGCCCGCGCGCCGCATAGACCGCGAAGTCGCGCTCGCGCAGATACGCTTCCTCCTGCACCAGCACCAGCAGCGCCGCTATCAGGAGCGCGCCGTTGACACCTACGTCTCCGAGCCCTTCCGCGCCATAGACTGGCAGCTCCAGGGCATGACGAAGGTCGGCGAGGGCGACAAGACCTACGGCACGCCCGAGGAGTGGGCGCTCGCCGCCAAGCGGGTCGCCGACATCCCGCGCTTCCTCACCGTCGCGCAGCAGCAGCTAGAGGCGGGCGTCAAGTCCGGCAACACGGCCGACCACCGCATGCTGCGCCGCGACGGCATAAACACCTCCGAGGCCAACGCCAAATATTTCGGCGAGGAGTTGCCCAAGCTCGCCGCCGAGCGCGTCGCCCCCGGCCCCGACCGAGACCAACTCCTCTCCCAGATTCGGGACGCCGGCCGCCAGGCCGCCGACGCCTACCGAAAGTTCGGCGACTTCGTCCGCACGACCTTCTTCGACACTTCGGCCGGAGCGCCCGGCGGGCTCGCCCCCAAGCAGCAGTTCGCCGCCGACCGCTTCGCTATGGGCGCGCAGGAGTACGACTGGGCGATTAAGAACAACCTCCGCATGGAGACGACATCGGCGCAGCTCTACGACGGCGCGATGGCGATAGTCGAAGGCACGCGAAAAGAGATGATGGAGCTCGCGCGCAAGGTGGGCGAGAAGCGCGGCATGCAGTTGCCGGAGGACGGGGCCGTGGCCGTGCGCGCCGTCTTCGACGAGCTGTCGAAGGACTACCCGAAGTCGGACGACGAGATGGTCGCGTGGTACAGGGACACCTGCTTCCGCATCGTTGACTACGGGCGGAAGACCGGCGTGTTCGACGTGCCGGCCGACTACAAGCTCGACGTGACGGTGACGCCCCCGCCCCTGCTCGCCTCGATTGACGGCGCCGCCTACTACCCCGCGCCGCCGTTTAAGACGAGCGGCGTCGGGCGCTTCTACGTCACGCCGACGGGCAACGACGAGGCGGCGCTCAAGGACAACAACCGCGCTGCGCTCGCAGACCTCGCCGTCCACGAGGGCTTCCCCGGCCACGACTGGCACTTCAAGGTGATGACGCAGTTCAAGAACGACATCGCGCCCGTCAGGTGGCTGACGCCCGGCGCGGTCGAGGACTCCAGCTCGATGTGGCAGGACTCTATGGCGTCCGAAGGGTGGGCGCTCTACAGCGAGGCCCTCATGGCCGAGCCCGCGCAGGGCGCGCCCGAGGGCTTCTACACGCCCGAGGAGCGGCTCTACCAGCTCCGCGGCAAGCTCTACCGCGACCTCCGCGTGCGCATAGACACGGGCATTCACACCGGCCGGATGAGCTACGACGAGGCGACAGACCTCTTCTCCGAGGTCGTTGACTTCCTGCCGGGCAAGTGCTCCGACGCTTCGAGGACTGAAGCCAAGCGCGCGAGTTGCGAGTCGGCCGAGCGCGCCATCTTCCGCTACTCGAAGTGGCCCACGCAGGCCATCACCTACCGCCTCGGCAAAGACCAGATATACGCCCTGCGCGCCGACGCCTCGCGCCTCGTGGGCGACAAGTTCTCGCCCAAAGACTTCCACCTCCTCTTCATGAAGCAAGGCACCATCCCCGTCGGCTACTTCCGCGAAGAGCTCCTCAGGGAGTTGCAGAAGAAATAGGGAGAAGAGCAAGAGAGGCTTGTTGGGGCGGCCCACTGCGGGCCGCCCCAACTTTATTCGTAGCGCAGGCACTCGATGGGGTCTAGGCGGGAGGCTTTGAAGGCGGGCCAGACGCCGAAGACTAACCCGACGCCTACGGAGACTAGCAGGCCCGCGACTACGGCCCACAGCGGGATTGCCGCCGGGAGCGAGGGGAAGAGGAAGGCGATTATCTTGCTGATGGCTATGGCGAGCAGTACGCCGATGACGCCGCCCATGAATGTGAGCGTCATCGCCTCGTAGAGGAACTGCCGGACTATGTCGCGGCGGCGCGCGCCCACCGCCTTGCGCACTCCTATCTCCTGCGTCCTCTCGGTCACGGAGACGAGCATGATGTTCATGACGCCGATGCCGCCGACCATAAGGCCGATGCTCGAGACGGCGATGGCGAAGAGCCCTATCATGCCCATGATGCTGTCGAACTGGTTGATGAACTTGTCGGCGGTGCCGAGGTCGAAGTTGTTGGGCTGGTCGAACTTCACGCCGCGCTGGCGGCGCAGTATCTCCTCGGTCTGATCCATCGCCTCGCGGAAGTGGCCCTCGCGCGCGCGCACTATTATCAGTATGTACTCGCTGCCGGGCGAGACCTGCCGCGCCGTGCGGAAGGGGATGAAGACGAGGTTGTCCTCCTCGTTCTCGCCGAAGATGGCGGCCTTGCGCTTCTCCAAGACTCCGATTATCTCGAAGGGGCGGCCGCCGAGTTTCACCTCAATCCCGACTATCTCCTCGGGCGACTTTCCGGGGAAGAGCGCGTCGGCGATGTTGAGGCCGATGACCATCACGCTGCGGCGGTTGTCGTCGTCCGACTCCGAGATGAAGCGCCCGGCCCCTATGTTCAGGTTGGCGGCCGCCGCGTAGCTGGCGGTGACGCCCTGCACCTGCCCCCGCCGGTGGTTCTTGCCCTGGTACTGAATCGTGCTGTCCCACCACGCGACCAGGAGCACGGTCGCGACCTCCTCGACGGCCGGCGCGCCGCGCCGTATGGCCTCGGCGTCCTCGTGCCGGAGGGGCTTGCGCGTGCGCTCCTCTTCGAGGTTCGGCCCCGACGTGAAGCCGGTGGAGAGGTGGAAGGCGTAGATGTTGTTCGTGCCGTACTCGGCAATCACGTCAATGATGGACTGGCGCACGCCCGTCAGAAGCGACGCGACGACGATGACGACCACGACGCCCACGACGATGCCGAAGACCGTTAGGAAGCTGCGGAGCTTGTGCGCACGTATGCTGTCGAGCGCCATCAGCAGAATCTCTTTCGGCAAAAACTTCGGGGCTCTCAGCTTCATATGGGCGTGAAAGACTGACTTACTTCCTGGCGAGCGCGACGATGGGGTCGAGGCGCGAGGCGCGGAAGGCCGGGTAGATGCCGGCTATCATGCCTATCCCGCCCGAGACCGCGAGCGAGAGGACTATGTAGCCCGGCGTTATCGTCATCGTTATCGAGAAGGCGCCGGCTATCAGGCTCGTCGCCGCGGCCGCGAGCGCGATGCCGATGAGCCCGCCTAAGGTCGTGAGGAACGACGACTCTATCAGGAACTGCAAGAGCACCTGCCTGCGCGTCGCGCCCAGCGCCTTCCTCAAGCCTATCTCGAAGGTGCGCTCCGTGACGGAGACCAGCATGATGTTCATCACGACGATCCCGCCCACAAGGAGCGATATGAAAGTTATCGGCATGACGACCGCCGCGATGCCGCCCGTCAGGGCGTCAACGGCGTTGCTGACCTCGCCCGTGTTGACGAGGCCGAAGTCGTCCTCCTCGTTGCCCTTGAGCTTGTGCTTGTTCCGCAAGGCGAGGCGCGCGTCCTCGATCGCGCGCTGGAACTGCTCGCGCGAGGCGGCCTTGCCGTGAATCTGTATGCTCTGCCGGCCGCCGACGCCGAAGATTTTACGGAAGGTCGTCAAGGGAATGTAGGCGTGGTTGTCTAACGACTGCCCGAGCATCGAGCCGCGCTTCTCCTCGACCCCGACGATTTCGAGCGGGATGCCGCGCACGCTCAGGCGCCGGCCCACGGGGTCAACCGCAGGGAAGAACTTCTCCCTGACGTCGTGGCCGAGGACTACGACCATCGCCGCCGTCTCGACCTCCTGCGGCAGCAGGAAGCGCCCCTCGGCTATGGTCTTCTCCTCTATCGAGGCCATGTTGGCGGTGACGCCGAGTATCTCGGTGCCGAAAAGCTCCTCGCCCTCGTGCTTGAGGTCAACGCGCCACTCGTACTGCGCGCCGACCTCTGCGCAGGCGGCGCAGTTCGCGCGCACCCACTCGTAGTCCTCCACCTCCAGCCGCTTGTTGCGGCGGTTCATCTTCTCCCACTCCTCCTCCGACAGCTCGCCCGCGTGCGCTATGCGCGCGATCATGAAGTGGTTCGTGCCGAGCACGGCCGTCACCTTGTCCATGACGTAGGTGTTCAGGCCCGATATGGCGGCGCCCACCACGACGACCGAAGCGACCCCTATGATGATGCCTATCAGAGTGAGGAAGGCGCGCAGCTTGTGCGCGAATATTGACTGGACGGCGATCTTCGCCGCGTCGGCGTAGAAGGTGTAGAGCGTTCTCATAAGGGGCGAGCGCGGCCGGGCGGAAGGTCGTTCCTTCCCCGCCGATAATACGCCGCGCGCGCCGTCAATGTTTACCGGCGCGGCGGTGAGAAAAATTTCGACGGGGGCGCAAGGAACCTTTTTCGCGAAGACTGTGTCTAAGTCGGCAGGTAGGAAAAATCAAACTCTCAAGGCGCGGGGGCCACAGCCCGTCTCCTCCCCTGCCGGGGTTTCCTGCGCCCGAACGGAAAGGAGAGGCCCATGCCCGCCGCCCGCCCTTCCGCGCGCGCGCTCGCCCTCGCGGCGCTGCTCGCTTCCCTCCTTGCCCTGCCCGCCCCGCTCCCGACGCCCACGCGCGTCGCGGCCTGCCCCGTGGTTCCGCCCACGCCGCTGCGCATGCTCTACAAGAAGAGCGCGCTCGTCGTCGTGGCCGAGGCCGGGGAGACCGCGCGTGAGCTGAGCGCCGAGCCGCTCTACGAGGGCGGCCCGAGGATGGTGACTCTCAAGACTACCTTCCACGTCTCGGAGAGCCTCAAGGGAGACCCGAGCGAGACGCGCCCCGTAGTCAACTTCTGGGGCGGCTACGCCGGGATGCGCGTGGAGGGCGACTACCAGAAGGGCGACCGCGCGCTGCTCTTCCTAGAGGCGGACGAGGGGCGCGACGGCTACACGCTCGCGGACTACCGCTACGGCGCGAAGCGCCTTCCGGAAGACGACCTGAAGGTCTATGTGCAGCGCATAAGGGAACTCTCGGCCATACTGGGCACGGAGAAGCCTGACGAGGCCGCGCTGCTCGAATGGCTCGTGCGCTGCGCGGAGGAGAAGGCCACGCGGTGGGAGGGCGCCTACGAGCTTTCGGCCACGATTGTCTCGACGGACGAAGAGGAGGAGGAAGAAGAGGAGCAGGTCTCGCTCGAAGAGGGCGGCGAGGGCGAAGAGCCGGCCGCCGAAGAGGGGCCGGCCGAAGACGCTGCCGGGGAAGAAGCGGCGGCCGAAGAGACGACGGAAGAGTCGCCCGAAGCCGCGCAGGGCGAGGCGCCCGTCGAAGGCAGCGCCGAGAACGTCACGCTCGCAAGGCTCGGGGGCTTAGGCACAGACCTCGAGCCGGGCTTCGCCTCGAAGCTAAGCGACGAGCAGAGGGAGCGCCTGTACTCGGCGCTCTTCAAGGCCGACGAGGTGGGCGACGGCGAGATCGCCCTGCTGCGTCTCGCCAGAGACTCGGGCGACGCGCGCCTCGTCCCCTTCCTCGTCAAACACCTCCAGGGCATGGACGCCGAGCCCACCTACGACGCGCACCCGCTGATCCTCGCGCTCGCGCACGCGCTCGACGACAAGGAGATAAAGAGGCTCGCCAAAGACTACGTCTCGAACGCGCCCTACACAGAGTACGTCGAGGAGGAAGAGGAAGCGGCGGCCGAAGGCGAGGAGGCTGACTACGAAGGGGAGGATGAGGAAGAGGCCGACTCGGGAGAGCCGAAGGTCAAGGGCGTTGACCGCCGACGCGAGATGCTGCGCGCCTTCCTCGCCGCCGTTGACAACAAGATTCAGTACGACCTCGCAATGCAACTGAGCCGCTAGGCGGCGCCGCCGTCATGCGCCCTCGGCGAGGCGTATGCCGGCGAAGGCTATTCGGAAGGGGCGGCGGAAGAAGTTCCGGAACGAGGTTCTGAGCACCGAGTCGCTCGTCGCCCACGAGCCTCCTTTGAGCACCCGGTGGTCGCCGTCGAACCAGGTCTCGGAGTATTCCGGGTAGGGGAAGGGCTCGAAGCCGGGGAAGCCCTCGAACGGCGTCGAAGTCCACTCCCAGACGTTGCCCGTCATGTCGAGGCAGCCCTCGACGGAAGCGCCCGCGGGGAAACTCCCGACCTCGGCAGTCCCCCACAGTCGCCCGCCGGAGTTGCAAAGCTCGGGTGAGGGCGGCTCGTCGCCCCACGCGAAGCGGCGCTTGCGCCGCCCGTCCCAGGAGGCCGCGCGCTCCCACTCCTCCTCGGTCGGCAGGCGCTTCTTCGAGAAGCGCGCGAAGGCTTCGGCCTCGTGCCAGCTCACGCCCGTCACGGGCTGCTCACCTTCGAGCGCGCCCTCGCCGAACATGCCGCGCACGCGCCACCCTTCGCGGCCCTCGCACCGCCAGTGGAGAGGGTGTCGCCAGCCCTCCCGCTCGCGGCACGCCCAGCCCTCTTCGCCCCAGAACTCGCGCCGCTCGTAGCCGCCCTCGGCGACGAAGCGTGCGTACTCGGCGTTCGTGACCGGCAGCCGCGCGATTCGGAAGGCGGGCAGAGAGACCGCGCGCGCGGGCAGCTCGTTGTCGTATGCGAACGACCGCGGCCACACGGAGCCCATCTCGAACGTGCCGGCCGGCACGTCTATCATCCCGCCCGATGTTGACGAAGGGCGTGCCGGCTGAAGGTCTCTCGCGTCGTCGGGGCGCGACTTCTTGGACGGGTCGAGGAGTTGCAGGAGGTATGCGAGCGTCTCCTGGTGCTGGCGCTCGTGCTCCAAGACTAGCTGGAACACGTAGCCGTCGCGAAGGAGAGGGTCGCTTGAGTCGAAGTCGAAGCGCTCGAGGCGGCGCAGCGCGCCGTCGCGCACGCGCGAAAGATAGCTTTCCATCTCGCGGCGCGCGGGGAGGTTCTTCGACTCCTCGCGCGGCGTCCTGATGGGGTCGAAGATGCGCTCGTATCGCTCGTCGGGCGGGGGCTCGCCGCCGACCTTCTGCAGCAGCCAGTAAGCCTCGAAGACGCCTACGTGCGCGAGGTGCCAGAGGAGGGGGCGGTAGCCGAAGCCGGGGCTTTCGCGCAGGTCGTCCTCGCGCTCGACTAGGTCGAAGAGTTTAAGAGTCGCGGCGCGCGCGTCACCCATCTCGCGCGCTATCTGTTCGGCCCGTTCGTCCATCGTCACCTCGGCGGCTTCCGTGTACGGCCTCGTACCGAATGAGTTATCATAGCGGCCGAGCGTAAGACAAGGCGGCGCGGTCCCGAAGCCCGTAAGGAAAGTTGAGCCCGAACAGATGCCGAGCCCCCGCGGCGAACTTACGAGCGAGCGCCTGCGACTCGTGAGCCTCGGCGGCGACCGAACGCGCGAGGAGTTCGCCGAGGACGTGCGGCGCGGCCTCACGGCGGGGCGGAAGTCCCTACCGCCGAAATATTTTTACGACGAGTTGGGCTCCCGCCTCTTCGAGGCCATCTGCCTCCTGCCCGAGTATTACCTGACGCGCGCCGAGGCCGAGATATTCGAGCGCCATTCGGAAGAGATTGTCGAGGCGGCCACCGACGGCTCGCGCTTGACGCTCGTCGAGATGGGGTCGGGCAGCGCCTCGAAGACGCGGCGCATCATCGAGGCTGTGCTCCGGCGCCAGCCGCGACTGCTCTACGTCCCGGTTGACATCTCGACCGCCGCCCTCGAAGAGAGCGCGCACGCGCTGCTCGGCGACTACCCCGCGCTGAGCGTCGCGGCCTACGCGGGCGACTACGACGCGGCGCTCCCGCGCCTCGGCGAGAACTTCGGCGACGGCGCGCGGGCGCTCGTCCTCTTCCTCGGCTCGAACATAGGCAACTTCGACCGCGACGGCGCGCGCGCCTTCCTGCGAAAGCTCCGCGGCGTGCTCCGCGCTGGCGACCGTCTGCTGCTCGGCGCCGACCTGAAGAAAGACCCGGCGACCCTCGAAGCCGCCTACGACGACCCGCTCGGCGTCACGGCCGCCTTCAACCTCAACCTCCTCGCGCGCATCAACCGCGAGCTGGGGGCCGACTTCGACCCGCGCTCCTTCCGCCACGTCGCGCTCTACGACGCGGGGAGCGGCCGCGTCGAGATGCACCTGGAGAGCCTGCGCGGGCAGGAGGTCGAGGTGCGCGCCCTCGGCCTCGGCGTGCGCTTCGCCGCGGGCGAGCGCCTGCACACCGAGAACTCTTACAAGTACGACGCGGGAGAGCTCTCCGCCCTCGCAGCCGAGACCGGCTTCCGGCTGCGGCGCACCTGGCTCGACTCGGCGGGCCGCTTCAGCAGCAACCTCCTCGCCGCCGAAGACTGAGACAGCCGAACCGGGATACACCTCATGGCTCAACATTCGAGAGTGGCTAAGGGCGGCGAGGGGTTCCCGCTTCTGACCGACCCCGTCGGGGCCGACTCCGCCCCGCTCTTCGTCGAGAATTTGCTTCGCGGCGAGAAGCCCCCGGCCGAGTGGCTGTGCGGCATAGAGTTCGAGCTGTTCGGCTACGACCGCTCGCGCGGCTTCGAGCGCATCAACGCGGAGCAGGTGCAGAAAGTTCTCGCCGGCTTCGCGCCCTCGTCCAACGATCTGGTTTACGAGGGCGGCGCCCTCGTCGAAGTGAGCGACGGGCACATGAACCGCCTGACGGTCGAGCCGGGCGGGCAGATAGAGTTCTCGGGCGCGCCCAAGCGGAGCCTCGCCGAAGTCGAGCGCGAAGTCCGCCGCCACCTCGCGCGCCTGGCAGAGATAGCCGAAAGCAACCGGCTCTGCTTCGTCGCCGTCGGCTTCGACCCCCTGCGCTCGCTCGAAGACCAGCGCTGGTTCCCGAAGCAGCGCTACGACGTCATGCGCCCCTACCTCGCCACGCGCGGCGCGCGCGCGTGGGACATGATGACGCGCACCTGCTCCGTGCAGTGCAACCTGGACTACGGGGCGCCCGACGACCTGAGGAAGAAGTTCCTCGCAGGCAACCGGCTCGCGCCCGTCGTCACGGCCATCTTCGCCAACTCTCCCTTCGAGCGCGGGCGGCCCTCGGGCTACAAGTCCACGCGCGCGGCGGCGTGGCTCGCGACAGACCCCGACCGCTGCGGCCCCGCGCCGCCCGCCTCCTCCGACGACTTCGCGCCTGCCGAATACGTGGCATACGCCCTCGACGTGCCTATGATCTTCGCGCAGCGCGGCGGCCGCTACGTCGGCTCGGTCGCAGGCACGCGCTTCCGCGACTTCGCCGCGGGCGGCCGCGCAGGGCTCTCGCCCGTCTTCGGCGACTGGGCCGACCACCTGACGACCGTCTTCACCGACGCGCGCCTCAAGCAGCACATAGAGCTCCGCTCAGCCGACTGCAACGACCTCGAAACTTCGCTCGCCGTGCAGGCCCTCTGGAAGGGTCTGCTCTACGACTCCGCCGCGCTGGACGAAGCGCTCAGGCTCGCGCCCCGCCTCGACCGCGCCGACGCGATGGCGCTTCGCGAGAGCGTCGCGCGCGAAGGGCTCGCCGCTCGCCGCGCGGGCGTTGACGTGCTCGCCATCGCGCGCGAGTTGGTCGCGCTCGCGGCCGAGGGCTTGGGCCGGACGGCGCCCGAAGAGGCGCGCTACCTCGACGTGCTCACCGAGCGCGTCGCCCGCGACGGCGTCTGCCCCGCCGACATACTCCTGCGGAACTGGGAGGGCTCGTGGGCCGGCTCGGTCGAGCGCGCGCTCGAGCACCTGCGCGTCGCCTGAAACCGCTATGAGAGACGAGACGGAGGGCGAGGCGAGACACGTTGACGACGGCGCTGCCGTCGTCTTCCGCGGCGTGACCTACGCGCCGATTCCTGACGGCGCGCCCGTCATCAGCGACCTCGACCTGGAAATCCGCCGCGGCGAGACGCTCGTGCTGCTCGGCGAGTCGGGCTGCGGCAAGACGACGACGCTCCGGCTCGTCAACCGCCTGCTCGTGCCGACCTCGGGCGCCGTCTTAGTCGAAGGGCGTGACACGCGCGAGTGGGACGAGATTGCGCTGCGGCGCCGCACGGGTTACGTCATTCAGGACGCCGGCCTCTTCCCGCACTTCACCGTGGCCCGCAACGTCGGGCTCGTCCCCTCGCTCGAAGGCTGGGACGCGGGGCGCACGGCCGCGAGGGTGGAGGAGTTGCTGCGCCTTGTCGGCTTAGAGCCCGAGAAGTTCGCCGACCGTTACCCTTCGGAGCTTTCGGGCGGACAGCGCCAGCGCGTGGGCGTCGCGCGGGCGCTCGCCGCCGACCCGCCGCTTCTTCTGATGGACGAGCCCTTCGGCGCGCTAGACCCGCTGACGCGCGCCTCGCTCCAGCGCGAGTTCGCGGAACTGCAAAGGCGGCTCGGCAAAACTGTCGTCTTCGTCACGCACGACGTGCGCGAGGCTCTCCTCCTGGGGACGCGCGTCGCCCTGATGAGCGCCGGCCGCATCGTGCTTCTAGGCACGCCGGAAGAGTTCCTGCGCTCCGACGAGCCTCACGCGCGCGCCTACCGCGCGACGATTGAAGCGCCGGCCGGAGCACGACCGGCGGAGGGCGGCGCCCCGTGAGCCCCTTCGAGTTCATCGCCCGCAACTGGCGGGAGGTGCTCGCGCTCACGGGCGAGCACCTCCTGCTCGTCGCCGTCTCGACCGCTATCGCGGTTGCCGTCGGGCTCCCCCTCGGGCTCCTGCTCACGCGCCGTCCGCGCTTCAAGCGCCCTGTGCTCGCCGTCGCCAACGTCCTGCAAACTGTCCCGAGCCTCGCGCTCTTCGGCCTGCTCATACCGCTCCCGCTCGTAGGCGGCATCGGCGCGCGCACGGCCGCCGTGGCGCTCGTGCTCTACGCGCTGCTGCCCGTCATACGAAACACCGTCACCGGCGTCGAGGGCGTTGACCGGGGCGTGCGCGAGGCCGCGGTGGCGATGGGGATGACGCCGTCTCAGATTCTGCGTCAGGTCGAGCTGCCGCTGGCCGCGCCCGTCATACTCGCGGGCGTGCGCGTGGCGACCGTCATCTGCGTGGGCGTGGCGACCATCGCCGCTGCCATCGGCGCGGGCGGGCTCGGAATGTACATCTTCCGGGGGCTCCGGCAGTACGACAACAACCTTCTGCTCGCGGGCGCGATTCCCGCCGCCCTGCTCGCGCTCGCGGCCGACGCCGGGCTCGGCCTGTTGGAGTCGCGCATGGACGTGAGGCGCAGGCGGCGGCGTGACGGGGGGAGCGCGGCCGCGCGGCGAGTCGTGCTGGCGGCCGTCGTGCTCGCCGTCATGGCCTTCGGCGCCTACGCGCTGCTGCGTCGCGGCGGGGGCGGGGGTGGCGAGCGTGCGGTCGTCGGCTCGAAGGATTTCACCGAGTCCATCATCCTCGCCGAGATGCTCGCGCAGATGCTCGAAGAGCGCGGCGTGCGGGTCGAGAGGCGCTTCGAGCTTGGCGGGAACCTCGCGCACGACTCGCTCGTCTCGGGCCGCATAGACTTCTACCCCGAGTACACGGGAACGTCCTTCACCGCGATTCTCAAGCACGCGCCCTTGACAGACCCGCGCGCCGTATATGAGCAGGTCAGGCGCGAGTACGCCGAGCGCTTCAACGTCGAGGCGAGCGCGCCGCTCGGCTTCAGCAACGACTTCGCCATACTCGTCCGCGGCGACGACGCGCGCCGCCTCGGGATAAAGACCGTCTCTGAGGCCGCGGCGCACGCGCCGAAGTGGCGCGCGGGCTTCGGGCAGGACTTCATGTCGCGCGCCGACGGCTACGAGGGCTTCGCGCGCGCCTACGGGCTGCGCTTCGCCGCGCGCCCGCGCGAGATGGACTTGTCGCTCTCTTACCGCGCGCTGGCCGAACGAGAGGTGGACGTGATTGCCGGCAACTCGACCGACGGCATGATCGCCACGCTCGGCCTCGCGCAGCTCGAAGACGACCGTCACTACTTCCCGCCCTACGAGGCCGTTCTGGTCGTGCGCCGCGACGCGCTCGAACGCCTCCCGCGGGCGCGCGAGGTTCTACAGAGGCTCGCGGGCTCCATCTCGACCGAAGAGATGCGC
>DASPKR010000143.1:0-5043 GCA_035627975.1 Pyrinomonadaceae bacterium
GCGCTCGATAGCGCCCTTCGACGTGGTCGTGACCGTGACGAACGTGAAAAACACGGAGATGGTCGAGGCCGGCGAGCGGCTCTACGAGCAGCTTACGGCCGCGGGGCTCGACGTGCTGCTCGACGACCGCGACGAGCGCGCCGGCGTCAAGTTCAAGGACGCGGACCTCATCGGCATCCCCCTACGCCTAACTGTCGGCAAGAAGATAGCCGAGGGGCGCGTCGAGCTCTTCGACCGCGCCACGAAGCAGTCGGACGACGTAGCCCTCGAAGACGTAGCTGCCGAAGCGCAGCGCCGCGCCCTCGCCGGGCTGTGAGAGGCGCTCACCCGCCCGGCGCGATTTCTATGACTGTGATTTCGGGCCGCGCGAAGAAGCGCACGCGGGGCGCGTGGCCGCCCTCCATGCCAACGCCGCGGTTGACGTAGAGGTGCGTCGGGCCTTCTCGGTAAAGCCCGCTCTCGTACTTCTTTCCGAACTTCGAGAGCGTGACCAAGGCGCCGTAGAAGGGCAGAGCGACCTGACCGCCGTGCGTGTGGCCGGCGCAGTAGAGGTCAACTCGGCCTGTGGCCGCGGCTTCGAGAATCTCGTCGGGCGTGTGGTAGAGGAAGACGGCGAACTCGCCCGGCGGCACTCCCCCGAGCGCCCTTTCGATCCCGCCGCGCGGGTCGCCGGTCAGGCCGTAGGGCGCGCCCGCGACCCAGAGTCTCGCGCCCCCGGCCTCCACTCTCACGGCCTCGCCGCGCAGTTCCTTCACGCCCGTCGCGCCGAACAGCTCCAAACGCCCCCAGTACCACGTGTCCCAGTTCCCGCGCACGGCGAAGGTCGGCGCAATCGCAGTGAGGCGCGGCAGAAGCTCGCGCAGCACCGGCAAGCCTTCGGGCGAGTTCAGGGAGTCGCCCGTAAACACGATGAGGTCAGGCCGCTCGGCCGCGATGATCTTGGGCAGGCGGCCTTCAAGACGCGCCTCCGGGTCGCAGTGAAGGTCGGAGATGTGGACGAGGCGGACGGGCCTCTCGGCGCCCGCGAGCTTCGCCGACTCGATTCTCACGCGCGTCACCTCCGGCCAGTAGGGCTCGACGACGTATCCGTAGGCGAAGCACAAGAGGCCGAGGCCGGCGAGCGCGAGCGACGCGCGCTCCGCGCGCCGCACGGCGCGCGAACTCTCGCCCAGCCAGCCCAGGCGCCTCAAGGCTGCGCGCGCGAGCGCGCACGCCGCGAGCACATAGACGGCCGCGACCGAGCCTACGAAGAGCAGCACTGCGGTTGATTCGCCCATCGCTTCAGTCGGCCAGCTCGTTCACGAGGAGCGTGAGCGCGTTGTCTTGCAGCGTCTTGTTGATTTGAAGGTCGCTGTGGAGGTCGCAGGCGAAGACGGCGTAGGCGACGGGGAGCGGGGTGGCGTAGAAGGCGCTAGCGCGCCGGCCCGCGAGGTTCAGACCCATGAGCGAGGGGCGCGTCACGCGGCCGTCGCCCGGCTCGTACATGGCGTGGATGACCTCGCGGCGCGAGAGCTTGCGCCCGTCCGCGGCCTTCAGAGAGCGCGGGCGCGTGAGAGTGACCCACCGCCCCTGCTTCTCGTCGCGGAAGACGACGGGCGCCGTGAGCGTCTCCTCGCAGTCGCCGCCGAAGGCGAAGAGCTTGACGGGAGAGTCGCCCGCGGGCGCGTCGAGGGCCTCGTGGAAGCGGCGCGCTCGGTCGAGCACGGCCGAGAGGTAAGCGTCCAGCTCTTCGAGCGTCCCCCTGTGCGTGGGCGACTCCTGCCCGCGCGGCTCGCCGCGCGCGTAGGCCGAGCGGAACTCCGGGTCGGCCGCCGCCGACCAGCCGTAGCGCCGCCACGTCTCCGCGTCGTAGAGGTCAACGTCTATCGGCTTCAGGTTCTCGTCGAGGAAGCGCGCCTGCGCGCGGTGCGGGAGGAGCTGGAACATCGAGGGCGCAGTCAAAGCGTCCTCGCGCGAGAGCTTGTTGAGCAGTCGGACGCGGCGGCGCAAGCCCTCCGTGACCGAGTAGCCTTCGAGGAGCGTGGCGAACGCCTCCATCGAGCCCTCATTCGGCACGCCGAACATGAAAATCTTGTTGACGAAGTCGCTGCCCCGCCAGTCGGGCGCGGGCGCCGCTCCGGCGGCCGGCAGGTCTCGGTCGCCGTACATCGCCGCGTAGCGCGCGACTAAGCCGCCCATCGAGTGGGCCACGACGTTGAAGCGAAGGTCGGGCCGCCCGAGCCTGAGCTTCAAAGCCTCGACGCGGCGCACGAGAAGCCGCGCGGTCTCGACGTTGTCCCTCCGCCAGTCGTAAGGGAAGACGTAGAAGGTGTCGCGGTCGCCCCCCTCGGGCGGGTTGTCCCAGTCTCCCTCGCGGTAGCCGCCGTAGTCTTCGAGCGCGCGCAGCAGCCCGTGATAGACATAGACCTCGGGCGCGAAGCGCGCGAGCCGCGCCGTCTCCACTATGCGCGCCGCCACCAGCTCGTCGCGGTTGGCCTCGAGGTTCGGCGTCGCGGGCAAACTCAGCCCGTCAACCGACGAGCGCAGCGCCGAAGGCCAGACCACCTCGCCGGTTTTCCGGTTCACGATGCGCGAGCCGAGTATGCCGGGGATGACGATGACGGGCAGCTTCCCCTCACGCCCGCGCACGCCCGCGAACACGCGCGCCAGGTCGGGCGAGCGCCGCGCGCCGCAGCCGACGAAGAGAGTGCAGAGCGCGGAGTGCAGGACGATGAATAAGAGGAGCGAGACTCTGTGTTTCTTATTTATCATCCATCACTCTTCGCCCCGCACTTCGCGGTTGATGAGGGAAGCGACGAAGCCCGCGCCGAAGCCGTTGTCTATGTTGACGACTGTGACGTTCGACGCGCAGGAGTTGAGCATGCCGAGCAGGGCGGCCAGGCCCCCGAAGGAGGCGCCGTAGCCGACGCTCGTGGGGACGGCGATGACTGGGACGGAGACGAGGCCGCCGACGACGGAAGGCAGCGCGCCTTCCATCCCCGCCGCCACGACTACGACGCGCGCGCGGCGCAGGCGCTCGCGCTCGGCCATGACGCGGTGAATCCCCGCCACGCCCGCGTCCCAGACGCGCTCGACGCGGTTGCCCATCGCCTCGGCCGTAAGGGCCGCCTCCTCCGCGACGGGGATGTCGCTCGTTCCGGCGGTGACGACGAGCACGGTCCCCGCGCCGCGCTCCGTGCGGTCGCGCATGACGCGAATCATGCGCGCCGCAGGATGCCACTCGGCCTCGGTGCAGACGTTGCGAACCTCGCCGAAGGTCGCCTCGTCGGTGCGCGTGACGAGAAGGTTGGGCGCGCGCCGTGCGATGCTCTCGACTATCTCGACGACCTGCTGCCGCGTCTTACCTGCGCCGAAGACGACTTCGGGGAAGCCCTGCCGGGAGGCGCGCGCGTGGTCAACGCGCGAGTGGCCTATGTCCTCGAAGTGCAGCTCGCCTATGCGGCGCGCAGCCTCGCGCTCGTCTAGCTCGCCCGTCTTGAAGGCGCGCAGCAGTCGCTCTATTTCCTTTAAATCCATAAGCGAAAAAACGGCACGCCCCGACGGCGCGCGGACGGGCATTCTAGCACCCGCGCCGCGCGCGCCCGAAGCCCGCCCGCTTGCCCGCGCCGCGCCGCGCCGCGTAAGATGCGCTTGCTATTTTATGGAGTTGACCGTAGCAGTAACGGGGGCGTCGGGCTCGATATACGCGCAGCGGACGTTGTTTCAACTGGCCGCTAGCGGCGCGGTCGAGCGCGTGAACCTGATTATGTCGGGCTCGGCGCTCGTCGTCGCGCGCGTGGAGGCGGGCGCTAAGATCGCCGAAGGCGACGTGCGCGCCGTCAACGAGTGGGCGGGCTTGGCGGCCGACTCGAAGCTGGTTCGCTTCCACCGGCTCGACAACATGGCGGCGCCGCCTTCGTCGGGCTCGCACCCGCAGGCCGGCATGGTCGTCGTGCCTTGCTCGATGGGGACGCTCGGCGCGATAGCCTCCGGCGCCGGGACGAACCTTATTCACCGCGCGGCCGACGTGACGCTGAAGGAGGGGCGCAAGCTCGTCCTCGTCGTGCGCGAGACTCCCTTCAACGCGATACACATCGAGAACATGCTCAGGCTCGCTCACGCCGGGGCGCGCGTGATGCCGGCGAGCCCCGGCTTCTACCACCGGCCGCAGACCATCGAGCAGCTCGTTGACCACCTCGTCTTCCGCGTGCTCGACCAGTTCGGAGTCCCGCACACGCAGGCCACGCGCTGGCGCGGCGACCCCGCGGGCGCCTCCGCCGCCGGGGCCGAATGAACAAGCAGATGACGCAGACCGAGTGGCGGCGCGGCCCGCACACGATAAGCACAGACCGCGCGCGCCTCGACATCGAGGCCGTGCACGACTACCTCGCGAACCACAGCTACTGGGCGCTCGGGCGCTCGCTTGAAGTCGTGCGCCGCTCGGTGGAGCACTCGCTCTGCTTCGGGCTCTACGAGGGCGAGAGGCAGGTGGGGTTCGCGCGCGCCGTCACGGACTACGCGACGTTCGCATACCTCGCGGACGTTTACGTGCTCGAAGAGGCGCGCGGGCGGGGATTGGGCAAGTGGCTGGTCAGCACCGTGCTCGCGCACCCGGACTTGCAGGGCCTCCGCCGCTGGCTGCTCGCCACGCGCGACGCGCACGAGCTCTACCGCCCCTTCGGCTTCAGGGAGCTTGAGCGCCCCGAGTTCTACATGGGGATTCTGAACGAGGGCGGGGGCGGAGGGCGGTTCGTGGCCGAAGGCGAAGACGGCGGGTCGGCCGGCTGAATTGGCAGAGTGCGACCCGGCGCGCCCGAGCCTTCGGCAATTTGCAAAGCCCGGCCGGCTTAATTCAGAATTTCTAAGGCCCGCACCCGACGGCCCGCCCTTTGCCTTAACGCAGAATGCAGATGGCTTCAACGACCGCGAACATACGCACCACGCTCGAGATGATAAAGATCGAGCACACGCTCTTCGCGCTGCCCTTCGCCTTCCTGGGCGCGGTGCTGGCAGCGGGTGGCCTTCCCTCCCTGTGGCAACTCACGTGGATTACGGCCGCGATGG
>DASPKR010000144.1:0-11205 GCA_035627975.1 Pyrinomonadaceae bacterium
GACGCGCAGGCGCGTCGTCCATCATCTGTTTCTCCCCCGCCCCGACGGCCGGTAGAAGGGCGGGCGGCTCAATGTGAGAGCTTTGACGCCTCGCTCGTCAACCAGGGCCACGCGGTTCTCGACGTTCGCTCGGCCGCGGAGTTCGGCGCGGGCCACGTCCCCGGCTCCGTCAACATCGGCCTGGGCGGGCAGTTCGCCTCGTGGGCGGGCACGCTCTTGCAGATAGGCACGCCCCTCATCCTCGTCGCCGACGCCGAGGAGAAGGTTGACGAGGCCGTGACGCGCCTCGCGCGCGTAGGCCACGAGAACGTGCGCGGCTACCTGCGCGGCGGCGCGCAGGAGTGGCGCTCCGCCGGCTTCGACCTCGCCGTGCTCCCGCAGGTGACGGTCGAGGAGTTGCGGCGGCGGCTCGAAGAGGACGAGGGCTTGCAGGTCTTAGACGTGCGACGCCCCGCGGAGTTCGCGGCCGGCCACGTCCCGCGCGCCGTGAGCACGCCTCTCTCGCCCCGCCTGCGCGAGGAGGCGGCCCCGCGCCTCGACCCCGCGCGCCCCGTCGCGGTCGTCTGCGCGGGCGGCTACCGTTCCAGCGCCGCCGCGAGCCTTCTTAAGAGGCACGGCCTGCACAACCTCCTCAACGTCGCGGGCGGCACCGGCGCGTGGGTCGCCGCCGGCTTCCCCGTCGAAAAACCCAGCGGAGCGAACTAGCCAGCAGTCAGACTTTAAAGCCCGGCGGCGACGGCTTCGCAAATTGCTAGGCTGCCGCCGCCGGGCTCGCCTTTTGCAAGCCTGAAAACCTCAAATCCTCAGTAACTCGCGCGGCACGCGCCTTGAAGAAACCTCCGGCGGGAGCGCTGATGTTCCCGGAAGGAGGCGCGCGTCGTTATGTCTAAAGGCCGGGTCGTCGTCGCGGGCGGGAGCGGCTTTCTGGGCCGCTCGCTCACGGAAGAGTTATTGAAGACGGGGCGCGAGGTCGTCGTGCTCACGCGCAGCGCGCGGGGTAAGCGACTGCCCGCGGGCGCGCGCGCCGTCGAGTGGGACGGCCGCACGCTCGGCCCCTGGGCGCGCGAGCTTGAGGGCGCCGAGGCCGTCGTCAACCTCGCAGGCCGAAGCGTCAACTGCCGCTACACGGCGCGGAACCGCCGCGAGATAGTCGAGTCGCGCGTCAACTCGGTCGAAGCGCTCGGCCGCGCCGCGCGCGCGTGCTCTTCGCCGCCCGCCGTCTTCGTGCAGGCCGCCTCGCTCGCCATCTACGGCGACGCGGGCGCGCGCGTCTGCGACGAGACCGCGCCCGCCGGCCACGGCTTCCCGGCGGAAGTCTGCCTGCGCTGGGAGCACGCCTTCAACTCGCTCGACCTGCCCGCGACGCGCAAGGTTCTGCTCCGCGTCGGCTTCGCGCTGGGCCGGGGCGGCGGCGCGCTCCAGACGCTCGCGCGACTCGCGCGGTTTTACCTCGGCGGCACGGTCGGGGAGGGCCGCCAGTACGTAAGCTGGCTGCACGTCAAAGACTTCAACCGCATCGTCCTCTGGTGCATCGAGCGCGCCGACGCTGAGGGCGTCTTCAACGCCACCGGGCCCTGCCCCGTCACTAACGCCGAGTTCATGTGCGAGCTGCGCAGCGCGCTCCGACGCCCCTGGAGCCCTCGCACGCCCGCGTGGGCCGTGAGGGTCGGCGCCTTCCTCATGCGGACTGAGGCCGAGCTCGCGCTCGCGGGCCGCCGCTGCATCCCCGAACGCCTCGTCGAGCGCAACTTCAAGTTCCTCTACACAAACCTCGAAGCCGCCCTCGCCGACATCTTCACCCCGCGCCCCGAGGCGAAGGAAGCCGCGGGGCGCGCGCGCCGCCGCGCGGAGAAAGAGAGGCTCGTACTGAAGCGGAGCTAAGGCGCCGCCGCGATTGACGCCCTCCGCCCCGTGCGTTTAGCATCCCTTTCGTCTCGGAAAATTTTCGCGGCGCGCGCACGTGTGAGGTTCCGGCCATAAGCGGAGAGGTCGCACTAGAGCTCCTCGTCATCATCCTCGTAGCAACCTTCCACGGCTACGGCGCGGCCTGGCTCGCCGTGCGGATGCTGTTCCGCCCGCACCGGCCCGTGAAAGTCTTCGGCCTCACCGTCTGGCCGCAGGGCATGATACCCCGCCACCGCGAGCGCCTCGCGCAGACCATCGGCAACGCCGTCGGCAACGAGTTGGTCTCGCAGGAGACGGTCGTCCACGCGCTCTTCGAGACCGGCTTCTTCCAGAGCAGGGTCGAGGGGCTGGTCGGCTCCTACACCGAAGACCTGCTGAACCGCAACTACACGACCGTGCTGGACGCGCTCCCGAAGTCTGTGCGCGCGCCCGTGCTCGACGCACTCGGCGCGTTGCAGCTACGCGTGGCAGAGCACATCGCCGCCGCGCTGCGGAGCGAGGAGACGGCCGAGGCGCTCACGCGCTTCGTTGACCGGCGCGTGGACGAGGCGCTCGCGCAGCGCCTCGGCGACGCCGTCAGCGACGAGACGTTCGAGCAGGTCTTGGGCTTCGTCGAGAACCGCTTCCGCGGCGTCGTCAACGAGCCCGGCTTCGAGCAGAAGGTGCGCGAGTTCGTCTCGGCCCGCGTTGACGACCTCGCCCGCAGCCGCGCGACCCTAGCCGAGATGTTCACGCCGCAGACCGTGGACATCATCAAAGAGCGGGTTGACCGCGAGGTGCCGCCCATCGTCCAGCAGCTAACGGAGATTGCGACGAACAGGCGGACGCGCACGCAGATAGGCGCGCTCATCAAGCGCGAGGTTGACGACTACTACCAGCAGCTCAACTTCTTCAAGAAGATTTTCATCTCGCGCGAGCGCATACACCACGAGGTTGACGACCTCGTGAACAAGACGCTGCCGCGCCGCGTCGGCGAGTACCTCTCGGGCGAGGCGTTCGAGCAGCAGGCCGAGGAGTTCCTGAATTCGACCATAGACGGCGTGCTCGCCAAGCCCGTCAACGAGCTCGTCGGGCAGATAGCTCCCGACAAGCTGGAGATGATCAAGGAGCAGATAGCCGAGCGGATACTCTCGCTCGCCCGCGGCGCAGAGCTTTCGGCCTCCGTCTCGGCCTACGCGACCGACGCGCTGCAGCGCGTAAAGCCGCACACGCTCAGGGCGCTCCTGGAGCACGCGCGGCCCGACTCGGCCGAGCAGCTCAAGAGCTTCCTCTCCCGCGGCCTGATGAGCGTGCTCTCGCGCGAGGAGACGGCCCGCACCATAAACGCCATCCTCTCCGCGCAGGTCGAGAAGCTCCTGGTCGCGCCGCTTGGCCGGGTCGGCGACCTGGTGCCGGAGGATAAGGTCAGGCGCGCCAGCGCCGTGCTCACCGAGCGCATAAACGCCGCGGCGGCCGAGCGGCTGCCGGCGGCGATAGCCGAGTTCGACATCGGCGGCATCGTCCGCGAGAAGGTCTCGGGCTACCCCATCAAGAAGCTCGAAGAGCTCGTGCTCTCCGTCGCCAAGCAGCACCTGCGAACCATCGAGCTCTTCGGCCTCCTCATAGGCTTCGTCATCGGCGTCGTCCAAGCCGCCTACATGTACGTCCGCGTCTTCTGGCGCTAGAGCCGCCGCGCTAAAACCCCCGCCCGCGGTTGCGCCGCACAAGCCTTTCGGCGCATAACATTACCAACCCCCCGGCCCTCGGCGGACTCTAATTCACTTCGGGCCGCGCGACGCTCTCCCCGCCGCGCGGGCCATTTTTGTCAAAGGGAGGCGGTTTAAGACTTTATGTTAGCTCGACGGGTGATTTTGGCGGCGCTGCTGGCGTGCTCGGCCTCGGGGGCGGCGCGGGCGCAGGACTTCATACGCTACGACCGCTTCGAGTCGGAGCGCTCCGACAGGCTGACGGGCGGGCGCGTCGAGCGCGCCGAGTTCGAGCCGGGCAACCCCGACATAAGGCTCACGCTCAACGTGCCTTCGTTCCGCTTAACACTCTGGCAGGGCGACCGCGAGGTTAAGTCCTATTGGGTCGGCGTCGGCATGAAGGACTACCCCATCTACATCGGAGAGCGCGAGGCCACGCAAGTCATCTGGAACCCGGCGTGGATACCGCCCGCGAGCGACTGGGTCAGCAAGCGCGGAGGCGTGCGCCCCGGCGAGGTGATCAAGGCGAGCGACCCGCGCAACCCGCTCGGCAAGGTCAAAATCCCTCTGGGCGACGCCTACCTCATTCACCAGGCCGCGAAGACGACGGACCTGGGGAGCCTCGTCTCGCACGGCTGCGTCCGCATGCTGCGCTCAGACCTCTACGACCTCGCGGAGAAGATAAACGCGGCTCACTCCTACCCGGTCTCGCCGAAGAGGATAGCGGCCGCCAAGCGCGGGAGCCGCCAGCTCGTAGCGCAGCTCCCCGAGCCCGTGCCGGTTGACATCAACTACGACACGCTCGTCGTCGAGAACGGGGTGCTGCACATCTACCCGGACGTTTACGACCGGCGCACGAACACCGTCGCGCGCCTCCGCGCGGAGCTTGAGTCGAGCGGGGTGAGCGCCTCGGCGCTCGACGACGACACGCTCAAGACGATGCTCGACTCCGTCAAGCCGCGCACGCAGTTCGTCGTAGAGGTCTCGAGCATCGAGCGGGGCAGCGCCCTCGCCGACGGCCGCACCGAATCCGTCCTCCCCCGCCCAGCGCGCCCGCCCGCGAAGAGGCGCGTCAGGGCTGCCGCGGGGCGTTGAGAGTTCCCTTCACCTGTTGAGGTAGAGGTTCCAGAGGAGGCGGGCGGCGACTGCGCGCCAGGGGCGCCACTGCTGGCCGAGGGCTTCGAGCTGCGCCGCGGTCGGGCGCGCGGGCAATCGCTTGGCCTCCTGCGCGGCGATTTGTAGGGCGAGGTCGCCCGCGGGCCATGCGTCCGGCCGCAAGAGCGCCCTCAGAAGGTATATGTCCGCAGTCCACGGGCCGACGCCCTTTATCTTCGTAAGCTCCGCGCGCACCCCCTCGTCGCTCATGCGGGCGAGAGCGGGGATGTCGAGCCTGCCTTCCGAGACTTCCACGGCGAGCCGCCGGCAGTAGTCTGCCTTCTGCCGGCTGAAGCCCGCGCGCCTGAGCGCGTCGCCGTCGAGCGCGAGAAACGATTCGGGCGTGAGCGGCGACGGCGCGACGGCGGCTACGAGCCGCTCGTAGGCCGCGCGCGCCGAGGCGAGCGACACCATCTGTTCGAGGATTATGAAGACGAGCGTGGCGAAGCCTTCCTCGCGCTCCCACCACTGCGGCGGCCCGTGCTCGGAGAGAATGCGCGCGAGGTCTGGGTCGCGCGCCGACAGCTCGCGGAGGGCGCGCCGCATGCCGGCCTCCGTGAGCCTGGCGGGCGCCCCGCCCCGTCCCCTCTTCGTGGAAGACATCCCCGGCGAGCTTTTAGTTCGAGGCGAGGATTCTGCGGACGTTCTCGGCGAGGGCGCGCGCCTCGGGCAGAAGCTCCAGGGCGCGCAGGAGTTGCGGGTCGCTCTCGAGTAGGAAGCGGCTTGCCGCGTCGCCCCCGTAGGCCGCGGAGATGATGTCTTCGCGCAGCCGCAGCTTGACGTACTCGATTTCGGCGTCGAGCTGCGCGGGCTTGAGGCCGCTCTCGGGGTCGCGGCGCGCGAACTCGCGGAAGGCCTTGACGACATCTTCGCTGACGGGCAGGTCAGTCGGGCGCGGGTAGCGGCCAAACTGCGGCCCCGCGGTCAGGCGGTAGCTTTCGAGCCCCGCTATCTCGCCGCCGATGAGCCTGCGGACGAAGTGGAACGACTCCTCGAATATGCGCGAGCGCACGGGCGAGGTCACGTCCAGGGGCTTGACCTCGTAGTCGGGCGCGATGCCGCCGCCGCCGTAGAAGACTCGGCCGGCCGCAGTCCGTATGGCGGGGCCGCCGGGCGTGGGCGTCGGCGAGGGCGTGGCCGTAGGGGTCGGGCTCGCGGCCGTCTGCCGGGACGGGGTCTCGGCGTGCGTCGGGTGCGTGGGAGTCTGCGGCGAGGGCTCCGCGCCCGGCGCGTGTCGCGTGTAGTAGTCGTAGATGGAGCCGGCCGAGTAGTCTCGCTGAATCGAGCGGCCGTAGGGCGTGTAATACTTCGCCGTCGTAAGCGTCAGCCCCGCGCCGTAGGGGAGCTGATAGACCTTCTGCACGAGCCCCTTGCCGAAAGAGGTCTCGCCGACGATGAGGCCGCGGCCGTGATCCTGAACCGCCCCGGCCACGATCTCGGAGGCCGAGGCCGAGTTACGGTTAATCAGGACGACGAGCGGGTGGTCAACGGGGTCGCCTATGTTGTTCTTGTACTCGCGCACCTCCTCGCCGCCGCGCCCGCGCACGGAGACGACCGGTGCGCCGCGCGCCACGAACTTGCTCGCGACCTTGATGGACTGGTCGAGCAGGCCGCCGGGGTTGCCGCGCAGGTCTAGGACTAGCTGCTGCATGCCTTCGCGGCGGAGCCGTTCGAGCGCGTCGGTCAGCTCCTCGGCGGTCGTCTGCGTGAAGCCGCCCGTCATCCCTACGTAGCCGACGCCCGGCCGTATCATAAAGACGTTGCGGATAGAGGGCTGAGGCACCGAGGCTCGGACTATCGTGAAGTACTGCGGGGCGGCCGTTCCCGCGCGCTCTATCTTGATGGTGACGCGCTCGCCCTCGGGGCCTCGGACGGCTTTCGAGACCTCCTGCGTTGACCATTCGCGCGCGTCGCGCCCGTCAACCTCGACGATGCGGTCGCCGAAGCGCAGGCCCGCGCGCGCCGCGGGCGTCCCCTCGATGGGCGTCTGCACATAGACGCCGTCGCGGTGGCGCAGGATGGAGACGCCTATGCCCGTGAAGCGCGACTCCTGGTCTTGAAGTAGGCGCTGGTACTCGGCCTTCGTGAAGAAGTTCGAGTGCGGGTCGAGCGACCAGAGCATGCCCTGTATGGCGGCCTCGCTCGCCTTCTCGTAGTCAACGGCGTCAACGTAGTTGTCGGATATGACGGAGAGGGCCTCGTTGTAGTCGGAGGTGACGCGCCCGCCCGCGCCCCCCACGGAGGCGCGCTGCGTGCCGAAGGCGCGGCCGCCGACGATGCCGCCAACGAGCGCCGCCGCGGCGATTAGGGTCGCGCCCGCGGCGCGCACGAAAGTCTTGCTGCTCATTTCTAGCTCCGAACCGGCCGGGGAAGGGGAGACGCGCAAACCCGCGGGAGGGATTTTACCACCGCCCGGCGGCCGCGCCTAAACGGCCGCGGGCGCGCCGGCTGCGGCCTGTGCTATATTCGCTCGCTAACTATTTCGGGCTCCCACGCAAGCAGATGTCTCTATCTCTCTCCATCGTCATCCCGGCCTACAACGAGGCGGCGCGCATAGGCTCGACGCTCGAAGAGATTTTCCGATATCTCGGCGAACAGAAGGGCGCGGCCGAGGTCATCGTCGTTGACGACGGCTCCTCGGACGAGACCGTTAAAGTCACGGAAGGCGTGTTCTCTTCGCCCGCGCGCGGGCGGACTGAGGCGCGCGTCATACGCGTCGAGCCGAACCGCGGCAAGGGCAACGCCGTCCGCACCGGCCTGCTCGCGGCGCGCGCGCCCGTCGCGCTCTTCTCCGACGCAGACCTCTCCACCCCCATCACCGAGACCCCCAAGCTCGTCGAGCCCATACGCTCGGGCCAGTACGACGTCGTGTTCGGCTCGCGCGCGCTCGACCGCAGTCTCATAGGCGTCCACCAGCCCTGGGCGCGCGAGCAGAGCGGGCGCGTCTTCAATCTGATAATGAGGCTGGCGACGGGGCTGCCCTACTGGGACACGCAGTGCGGCTTTAAGGCGTTCAGGATGGACGTGTGCCGGCCCGTCGTTGAGGGCGCTGTGATTGACCGCTTCGGCTTCGACGTGGAGCTGCTCTACGTCGCGCACGCGGCCGGGCTGCGGATGCTGGAATATCCCGTCCGCTGGAACGACGTGGCCGGGAGCAAGGTGGGCTTACGCACCGGCCTTCAAGGCTTCGGCGAGCTGCGGCAGGTTCGACGTAACGCGCGCCGCGGGCTCTACGACGGGGCCGTACGCCGCGCCCGCGAGGCTGCCGCGCGCGCCCGCGGCAGCAGGCCCGTCCCGCCCGAAGAGGCGGGCCCCGAGAGCGACGTTTCGCCCGAGCTTGCCGCGCAGAGAATCTGAAAGGCGGAAGGCGGAAGGGCGGAAGGCAGCCGGTTCAGCACCGCAAGAGAAGTTTTTTTACAGCATTCTGCTTCCCGCCTTCCGCCTCCTTGAGTTTTCCGATTGGTACGGCCCGCGCGGCGGAAAATGGCGCTTGCGGGCGCGCGCGCCGGGGCTAAGCTTGTTGCGTTATGACGGCGAGGCTGAACATAAACATTGACCACGTGGCGACCGTGAGGCAGGCGCGGCGCGCGCCGGAGCCGAGCGTTGTGGCGGCCGCGATGCTGTGCGAGCAGGCCGGCGCCGACGGCATCACCGTCCACCTGCGCGGCGACCGCCGGCACATACAGACGGACGACCTCTTCACGCTCCGCCGCGCCGTCACCACTTACCTTAACGTCGAGATGGCCGCCACCGAAGAGATGATGGCTGTCGCGCTGGACGCCCGCCCCGACGCCGTCACGCTCGTCGCCGAGCGCCCGGACGAGATAACGACCGAGGGCGGCCTCGACGTTGCCGAGAACTTCGACACCGTCCGACGCTCGGTTGACCGCCTCCGCGAGGCCGGCCTCTTCGCGAGCATCTTCATAGACCCGGAAGCGCGCCAGATAGAGGCCGCGCGCGACGCGGGCGCGCAGCAGGTCGAGCTGTGCACGGCCAGCTACTGCGACTCGACGCTCGGCGCGCGCGCAGTCCACGCCGAGGGCCGCGCGCTCGCCGAAGGGGAACTCGCGCGCCTGCGCGAGGCTGCGGCGCTCGCCGCGCAGTACGGCCTGCACGTCGCCGCGGGCCACGGCCTAACCTACCGCAACGTCGGCGCCGTTGCCTCGATACGCGAGATCACCGAGTTCAACATCGGCCACAACGTCATAGCGCGCGCCGTCCTCACCGGCCTCGCCGAAGCCGTCCGCGAGATGCGCGCGCGCATACGCGAGGCGCAGCAGGCGTAACCGCCCGAATCACGGAAGCCCCGGCGAGGCGCGGCGAGATGCGCGAGGCCCGCCCTAAGGCGTGGGCTTCAGCACGTCGAGCCTCACGTTCCTCTGCACGCCGTCCGCGCCCTGCGCGCTTAGGTTTATCCCCGTGTCGGCGTCCACCGCGTAGGCCTCAACCGAGAATGTGGCCTGCTTCGTCGTCATCTGCACGACGACGGGGTTCGCGGCGGTGTTGTTCGAGGGGTTAACGAACCTCGCCACAAACGGCTTGCTCGACCGCAGTGTGACCGTCAGGGGCTCGGTCGGCTGGCATTCGAGGTTGACCGTGGCCGTGACGGTGCCGGGGCCGACGATGTCGGACGGCGAGACCTGCACCCACTTCACGCCGTTCGGTCTGACCGTCAGCGGTGCGGACGCCGACGCGCCGAAGCTCGCCGTCACCTGACCCGCTTGGACTGCGCCGACAGTGACCGTGTTTATTGTCAGCGAGGCCGACGACTGCCCCGCCGGGATGCGGAGCTGCGCGGGCGAGGACGAAGCGGGGATGTTCGTCGTGGCCGCGAGGTCGTCAGAGACCTCGACGTAAGTGTCGTATGGGGCTATGCCCGTAAGCGTCACCCTGACCGTCGCCTTCTGGCAGTTGGCGCCCCCGATGACGTCGCCGGGCGTGACCTCGACGGAGGAGAGGCCGAGCACCGTCGTCGTCTGCCGCCCCGCGTTGTTCGAGGAGTTGGGGTCGGGCGCGCCGCTGGAGACGTTGGCCTCGTTCGTGTACTGCCCGGCCTGCGAGGCCGTGACGTTGACGTAGACGAGCGCCTTGCCCTTCTTCACCGCGCCGTCGAAGGTGTTGTCGAAGACGCGCATCGTGCCTAAGGAGCAGGTGACCGTGTTGCCGGTGAACGAGCAGCCCGCGCCCGTGTAGTCGGAGGTGGCGTGCATGGAGATGCCGGTGACGGTCAGGCCGGCCGGGATTGTGTCGGTGACGGTGACGTCTTCAGCCACGTTAGGGCCGCGGTTGTAGACGCGAAGCTCGTAGTTGAAGGAGGAACCCAGGGGGACCGGGTCAACCGAGTCTTTCTTCGTTACCTCCAAGTCGGTGGGGGCCTCGTTGTCGCCGACGGCCCAGTCGGAGAACTGCGAGACGCCCGTGCGCGTGACCGAGGCGTTCGCCGCGAAGCTCGTGGCCGCGCAATCCCACACGCCGCCGCCGGAGTGCCGGCAGACCTGGTCAAGGGAGTCGGCCGTGGCGTAGGGCAGGGTCAGGTTGACGGTGTAGTCGGCCGTCGCCTGCGTCGTCTTGTCCGAGCGAAGGCCGGAGATAATCCAGTACTTGCCCGTCTGCACCGGCGCCGTCGCGTTGGGGTGGTTGAAAGCGATGTCGGTGACGCGCAGGTAGTCGAGGTTCGTGCCGTCGTTCGTGACGTTTAGGCTCACCTGGTTGGCGCCGCTCAGGAACGTGTAGGTCGCCGGCTCGGCCGCGGCCTGAATGCCTCCGACGAGCTTGCCGAGTTCGGCCGCCCCCTTGTCGCAGCCCGACACGCCGTCGGCGTTGCCGTCCGTCGCGCGCGTCGCGCCGCGCTGGTCTTTGGTGACGGCGCCGGCGCCCGACGCGCAGCCGTTCGTGCCGAGGGGGATTGTGTCAAGTACTGGGCTGTTGTAGGCCGGGAGGCGGGTGCTGGTCGGCCCGCCGTTGGCCGCGAGGGCGGTGAGCGCAGGGTCGCCTGTTGTGATGTCGCCGGTGGTGGGGGTGAAGGTGCCGCCCGCCGTCCCCTCGATGTGGTTGTAGCCCTGCGAGGTAATCGTGCCGTAGATTTGGTGCGACTGGCCGCCCTTGTCAACGTTGTCGGCGATGATGCTGTTCTTGAGGTTGACCGTGGCAAATACCCGCTGGAGGCCGCCGCCCTCGCCCTGTCCGTTGTTGTCGTTGTCACAGGTGTTGCCCGCGATGGTGACGAAGTTCAGGTTGAGCGTGCCGCTGTGTGACACTATGCCGCCGCCGTCCTGGTTCGCGGTGTTCCCGCTGACGGTCGAGTTGGTGACGGTCTTGACGCCGCCGTTGAAGAACGCCAGCGCGCCGCCGTAGCCTCCGGTCGCATTGTTGCCGCTGAAGGTGCTGCCGGAGATGTCGCAGGTGATGGCGCCGCTGTTGCAGTTCATCGCGCCGCCTGTCCACTCGGCTGTGTTGCCGG
>DASPKR010000145.1:0-18961 GCA_035627975.1 Pyrinomonadaceae bacterium
CCCGGCACCGTCACCGAGTCCACCTGCTCCGACAGAAGCCGCCGCTGCGGCGTGATGACATCGAGTTGGAGAGCCATAAGAGAAGTGATGAGTGCGGGGCGCGTGGTGCAGAACTTTTAATTCAGCACCCCGCACCCCGCACTTGGTTTATTCCCCGACTTCGCGGGCGATGCGCTCGGCCTGCTCGCGGGCCTCTTCGATGGAGCCGACGAGGTAGAAGGCGCGCTCGGGCAGGTCGTCGTGCTTGCCGTCGACGATCTCCTGGAAGCCGCGGATGGTGTCGGCGATGGGGACGAACTTGCCCTGGAGGCCGGTGAACTGCTCGGCGACGTGGAAGGGCTGCGAGAAGAAGCGCTGAATCTTGCGCGCGCGCGAGACGACCAGCTTGTCCTCTTCCGAGAGTTCGTCGAGGCCGAGGATGGCGATGATGTCCTGCAGGTCCTTGTAGCGCTGGAGGATCTGCTTGACGGACTGCGCCGTGTTGTAGTGGGCCTCGCCGACGATTCTCGGGTCGAGGATGCGCGTGGTCGAGGCCAGCGGGTCGACGGCCGGGTAGATGCCCAGCTCGACTATCTGGCGCGAGAGCGCCGTAACGGCGTCGAGGTGCGCGAACGTCGTTGCCGGCGCGGGGTCTGTGTAGTCGTCGGCCGGCACATAGACGGCCTGAATCGAGGTGATTGAGCCGGTGCGCGTCGAGGTGATGCGCTCCTGTAATTCGCCCATCTCGGTCGCGAGGTTCGGCTGGTAGCCGACGGCCGAGGGCATTCGGCCCAGGAGCGCCGAGACTTCCGAGCCGGCCTGCGTGAAGCGGAAGATGTTGTCCACGAAGAGGAGCACGTCGAGGCCCTGGTCGCGGAAATACTCTGCGACCGTCAGGCCCGAGAGCGCGACCCGCAGGCGCGCGCCCGGCGGCTCCGTCATCTGCCCGTAAACGAGCGCAACCTTCGACTGGCCGATGGCATTCATGTCCACCTTCGTCATGTCGAAGTTGCCGGTCTTCTCCCAGTTCTCGTAGAACGACTCGCCGAAGTTGATGACCTTCGACTCGACCATCTCGCGCAGCAGGTCGTTGCCCTCGCGCGTGCGCTCGCCGACGCCCGCGAAGACCGAGAAGCCCGAGTGCTTCATGGCGACGTTGTTAATGAGCTCCATGATGAGCACGGTCTTGCCGACGCCGGCGCCGCCGAACAGGCCGATCTTGCCGCCGCGCAGGAAGGGCTGGATGAGGTCAACGACCTTGATGCCGGTCTCGAACATCTGCAACTCGGTGGACTGCTCGTCGAGCGTGGGCGCGTGGCGGTGTATCGGGTAGCGCTGCTCGGAGTTTACGGGGCCGAGGTTGTCAACGGGCTGGCCTATGACGTTGAGGACGCGCCCGAGGGTCGTCTCGCCGACGGGCATCGTTATCGGCCCGCCTGTGTCTATGACGGTCATGCCGCGCACCACGCCCTCGGTGGGCTGCATCGAGACGGTGCGGACGCGCCCCTCGCCCAAGTGCTGCTCGACCTCGGCGATGATGTCTATGGGCGACGGCACGTCGAAGCCCTCGCTCGTGACGCGCAAGGCCGTGTAGATGGACGGCAGGTAGCCGTCACCGAACTCGACGTCTAAGACGGGGCCGATGACCTGCACGACGCGCCCCAGCGGGCGAGCGTTGCCGGCCGAGTTTCCGTTAGGCGTGGACATACTTCTCTTAGTGCTCCTCTAGTTTGATAAAGCCGTCGGAAGGCGAGTTAATGCGCTGTTTTGTAAGCTGAAAAGGTAACACAAGGCGCGGCCGCGTGGCAAAAGGCGGGGCCGGAACGGGCGGGAGGGTCGGCGGGCGAACCTTTAATCAGGCTCGTCGAAGCGGATTTTCATGCTGCGCAACGTTTGGCGGTCTTCGTCGGTGAGCTCCAAACGGGCCGCGGAGGATGATGGCGAGGAGGCGACGTCGCCGTCATCGTCTTCGTCGTCGGGTGAGTTCCGGCGCAGGCCGATCTCCAGGCGCAGGGTCAGCTCCATGTCGTAGCCGGCCTCGCGCAGCCGCTCGATGGCCCCGGCGACTTCGGAGGAGCGCTCGACCGCGGAGTTTATGGCCGCGCCCAGCTCCTGCACAATCTCTTTGGCCTCGTCGTTAATCTCCAAACGCGCGTCTCTCTAAAGAGAAAAATCAGGGAGAGGGTGATGCTACGCCAGCGCCAATCGGCGGTCAACCACACGGGTTAGAAAAGCGAAGAGGTGCGGGTGACGGCAGCGCTGCCGTCACCCGCACCTCTTTAAATCCGCACTCTACATTATGATCTGTCCTCGAAGCCCACGAGGCTCTCGACCGAGGCGTAGATGCGCAGGTACATCTGCGTCTCGGAGGGGATTAGCTGCCGCCAAGCGTCGCCGCCGGCGCGGAGGTAGCGGGGCAGGCGCGCGGGGTTCGAGTTGTAGCCGGCCGCGAGAAGCTCGGCCTGCGTCGCAGTCCCTGTCGAGAGGGCCGCGACGACGTCTTCGCTCCTGAGCAGGTCGTCCCAAGTCCCCTGCATGTAGAGCAGCATCGCTTCGAGCGCGTTCGAGTGGTCGCGCATGCCTTCGACAAAGTCCTCCTTGAGGCCGGCCGAGGGGTGCAGGCGCCTTACCATGTCATAAGTCGAGGGTATCATCTGCACCATGCCGCCCGCGCCCGCGGAGCTTACGGAGTAGCGGTAGGTGTCCCCAGCGTTTAAGGCGTAGAGAGTCTGGATTTCGCTGAAGAGGGCGCCGCGGTCTTCCGTCATGAAGCGCTTGTGGTCGGCGTGCTCTACGAAGCAGAGCCGCTCGGCCACGTCAACCACGTCGGGCGAGATCGTTTTGCCCTTGCCCGCCAGCCGCGCCGCGGCCTCGTCCAGCATCGTGCGGACGTACTCGCCCCCGGCGCGCGCCGTCGCGTCGCTCGAAGCGGCCGGGTGCGCGGAGGCGTAGTAGGCGACTTCGGAGAGCGCACCATTTCGCTCAATCGGGTACTGAACGAGCAGGGGCCGAAGCTCGCGCCCGCCCGCGCCCGTCACGCGCACCGACGTGTTGACGTAGTTGGGCCGAACGACGCTCACCCTGAGCGTCTCGCCGAGCGAGGAGACGGCGACCGTCTCGCCCCCCTCTCTCAAAAACTCTTCCTTCCGAAGCCTGAGCAGGTGAACCCCTGAGCCGCCCTCGACGGCCAGCGTCACCGCGTCGGTCGAGCGCGCCGGGGACGCTTCGAGCAGGCGGCGCGCCTCCTTGATGCGCGCGCGGGCGGCTTCGGCCGCGGCGTTCGGGCGGGCGCGCCGCGCCGACGGTCGTTCGTGCCGCGCCGGGGCGGAAACGGATATGCCGGAGAAGAGGGGGAGCCGTGCGAAGAAGCTGGGCCCAAGAAACACGAATATCGGGAGAACAGAAAAAAGCGTCTTTCTCATCGTATGCGAGGGTCTCGATTGTCCGAACGATTATTGTGAAACCCGGCGTGACCGGAAGAAGTTTTGCAGTCCATCTGACGTGCGCGGCGCCCTTTCCGTTGCTTCGCGCGGGGCGTTCAATTTGGCGCAGGGTAAGCGCACACACGGGCGGGCGCCGGGGCGCACAGAAAGCGTCCGTTGCCCGCGGGCGGGGCGTGTGCTAGGCTCGGAAAAAAAGGTACGCTCGCCTACAAAAGAAGGTGGCCGAAGTATGAGCACGAAGACAGACGCCGCGGGCCGCGAGCGGCGCGCGGCGTTCGAGACGCCCTCCGGCATAAAGCTCCCGAACGACTTCAACCCGTCGAACACGGAGCCGCCCGACTACGAGCGCGACCTCGGCGCCCCCGGCGAGTTCCCTTTCACGCGCGGCGTGCGCCGCAGCATGTACCGCGGCCGCCTCTGGACGATGCGACAGTACGCCGGCTACGCCACGGCCGAGGAGTCGAACGCCCGCTACAAATTCCTTCTCTCGCAAGGCACGACCGGCCTCTCGGTCGCGTTTGATTTGCCGACGCAGATCGGCCTCGACTCCGACGACCCGCTCGCGGCCGGCGAGGTCGGCAAGGTCGGCGTCGCGATTGACTCGGTCGAGGACATGGAGCGCCTCTTCGACGGCATCCCGTTAGGCTCCGTCTCGACCTCGATGACGATAAACGCGACGGCCTCGACGCTGCTCTGCCTCTACATAGCAGTCGCGCGACGGCAGGGCGTACCGGCCGACAAGCTTCAGGGGACGGTTCAGAACGACATACTCAAGGAGTACATCGCGCGCGGCACCTACATCTACCCGCCCGCGCCCTCTTTGCGGCTAGTCACAGACACCTTCGCCTACTGCGCCGCCGAGGTGCCGAACTGGAACACCATCTCCATCTCCGGCTACCACATACGCGAGGCCGGCTCTACCGCCGTGCAGGAGGTCGCCTTCACGCTGGCCGACGGCGTCGCCTACGTCGAGGCGGCCACGGCCGCGGGCCTGCGCGTTGACGAGTTCGCCCCGCGCCTCTCATTCTTCTTCAACGCGCACAACAACCTTCTGGAAGAGGTCGCGAAGTACCGCGCCGCGCGCAGGCTCTGGGCCCGTCTCATGCGCGACCGCTTCGGCGCGCGCGACCCGCGCTCGATGATGCTCAGGTTCCACACGCAGACGGCCGGCTCTACCCTGACGGCGCAGCAGCCAGAGGTCAACGTCGTCCGCACAACCATCCAGGCGCTGGCCGCGGCGCTGGGCGGCACGCAGTCGCTCCATACGAACGCGATGGACGAGGCGCTGGCCCTGCCGACCGAGCAGGCAGCCCGGCTCGCCCTGCGCACGCAGCAGGTCATCGCCTACGAGTCGGGCGTGGCCGACACGGTTGACCCGCTCGCTGGCTCCTACGCCGTCGAGCACCTGACGAGCGAGATTGAGCGGCTCGCGCTCGGCTACATCGAGAAGATAGACGCGATGGGCGGGATGTTGCGCGCCATAGAGACGGGCTACGTGCAGCGCGAGGTACAGGAGGCGGCCTACCAGTACCAGCGCGCCGTCGAGACGGGCGACTCGGTCGTCGTCGGTGTCAACCGCTTCCGCTCCGAGGACGATGCGGGCGTCCCGACCCTTCGCATAGACCCGTCGGTGGAGCAGGCGCAGGTCGAGCGCGTCCGCTCCCTGCGCGAGCGCCGCGACGCCGAGCGCACGGAGGTCGCCCTCACCCTCCTCGAAGACGCCGCGCGCGGCACCGAGAACCTCCTGCCCCGCATACTCGCATGCGTCGAGGCGCTCGCCACCGTCGGCGAGATCAGCAACCGCCTCCGCCGCGTCTGGGGCGAGTACCGCGAGGCCGTCACCTTGTAGCGAACCCTTAAACGACACCGGGGAATCACCTTTGAATAAGAAACTCATCGCCGCCGCGCTGCTCGCGTGCCTCGCGCCGGGGGCGCCGGCCGTAACCCGCGCTCAGAGCGCCGACGGGCCGGAGGCGGTCGCCCGCGACTTCTACGAGTGGTACACGGGCAGGCTCGACAGCGAAGACTTCAGCCCGCTCAAGCGGCGGCGCGAGGCGCTGCGCTACTTGACGCCCGAGTTCCACCGCCGCGCGCCCCGCATCATCGCCGACGAGATGGTTGACATATTCATCTGCGCGCAGGACTGGCAGCCCGGCTGGGGAGACGACATCAAGTTCTCCGCCGGGCCGGTGCGCGGCTCGCGCGCGCAGGTCACGGCCACCTTCAACTACGGCCCCGAGAACCAGGCCAGCGTGCGCCTGACGCTGCGCCGCGCCGCGGGACGTTGGAGGATAGACGGCGCCGACTGCCTCGGCCCCTCCGGCGACCCCGCGCCATAGTCTTGTGAAGTGCGGGCGGGTAGAATGCCCGGGCTCTTATGACACACCTGCTCGAAGTCAAAAACTTGCGGACCCACTTCCAGACGCGCGCGGGGCTCGTGCGCGCGGTGGACGGCGTGAGCTTTCATTTGGGCGAGGGCGAGCTGCTGGGATTGGTGGGCGAGTCCGGGTGCGGGAAGTCAATAACGGCGCTGTCGGTGATGCGGCTGGTGGGCGCGCCGGGGAAGATTGTGGGCGGGGAGGTTTGGTTCGGCGGCGAGAACCTGCTGCTCGCCTCCGAAGAGCGCATGAGGGAGATTCGCGGCGACGACATCGCCATGATCTTCCAGGACCCGATGACCTCGCTCAACCCGGTCTTTACGGTGGGCGAGCAGATAGCCGAGGCTCTCAGGCTCCACCGCGGCCTCTCTCGCGCGCAGGCGCGCGAGGCGGCCGTCGAGGCGATGCGAGAGGTGGCGATACCGGACCCGGCGCGGCGCGCCGACGACTACCCGCACCAGCTCTCGGGCGGGATGCGCCAGCGCGTGATGATTGCGATGGCGCTCGCGTGCGACCCCAAGCTCCTCATCGCCGACGAGCCGACCACGGCGTTAGACGTAACCATACAGGCGCAGATTCTCGAACTGATTGACGGGCTGCGGCGCACGCGCAACCTCGCCGTGCTCCTCATCACGCACGACCTGGGCGTGGTCGCGGAAGTCGCGGACCGCGTCGCCGTCATGTACACGGGCCGCATCGTGGAGGAGTCGCCGGTCGGGGAGCTTTTCGCGCGCCCGAAGCACCCTTACACGGAAGGGCTTCTGAACTCCGTGCCGAAGCTGACGGCCGCGGGCGTCGGCAAGGCCGAGCGGCTCTCGACCATCGAGGGCGTCGTGCCGAAGCCGACGAACCTGCCGGAGGGCTGTCACTTCGCGCCCCGCTGCCCGCGCCGCATGCCGCGCTGCACCGAAGGCGACATACCGCTCTACCAGCTCGAAGGCGGCGTCTCGGTGCGCTGCGTGCTGTACGACTTGACGGCGGCCGTCGCGGCCGACCGCGAGATAGGCCGCGCGCCCGGAGGGGGATTCGTTGGAAGCCAGGGCTAACGAGAGGGGGCAGACCGTCCCGCGGGCGGAAGCGGCTGCGGCGCGCGCGCGCGAGGGCGGGCGCGAGGAGCTTGTGCGCGTGCGCGGGCTCTTCAAGCACTTCCCCGTCAAGGACAGCGACGACGTCGTGCGCGCCGTTGACGGCGTGACGTTCGAGATTTTCCGCGGAGAGACGCTCGGGCTCGTCGGCGAGTCCGGCTGCGGCAAGTCAACCGTGGGCCGCTGCCTGCTCAGGCTCATCGAGCCGACGCGCGGCGAGATTCGCTTTGGCGGCGAGGACGTGCTCTCGATGTCGGGCGGGGATCTGCGGCGCCTGCGCCGCGAGATGCAGATAATATTCCAGGACCCTTACGCGAGCCTCAACCCGCGCATGCGCGTCCGCGACATCGTCGCCGAGCCGCTCGTCATACACGGCATCGGCGGCCGCGCCGAACGACGCGAGCGCGTCGCAGACCTGCTCAAAAAAGTCGGCCTCGACCCCGACTACATGAACCGCTACCCGCACGAGTTCTCCGGCGGGCAGCGGCAGCACATAGGCATCGCGCGCGCGCTCGCCCTGAACCCGAAGCTGATAGTGGCGGACGAGCCGGTCTCGGCCCTCGACGTGTCCGTGCAGGCGCAGGTCATCAACCTGCTCGAAGACCTGCAAAAGGAGTTCGACCTCACCTACCTCTTCATCTCGCACGGGCTGGCCGTAGTCGAGCACATCTCCGACCGGGTCGCCGTCATGTACCTCGGGCGCATCGTCGAGGTCGCCTCGGCCGAAGAGCTCTACGCGAACCCTTTGCACCCTTACACGCGGGCACTGCTCTCGGCCATACCCGTCCCGGACCCGACGCGCAAGCGCGAGCGCATCGTCTTGAAGGGCGACGTGCCGACGCCTATAAACCCGCCCTCCGGCTGCCGCTTCCACACGCGCTGCCCCGACGCCGTCCCCGAGTGCTCGCAAGTTGACCCAGACCTGCGCGAGGTCACGCCCGGCCACACCGTCGCTTGCATACGCGTCCCCGGCTGGCACGACGCGCCGACGGCGGCGTAAGGAAGTGGCCGGTTAAAAAAACTTCTCCTGTCCAGCCTCTAGCCCCTAGCCTCTGTCTTTGAAACCCTGAGTTTCGCGGCCGCGTAAATTTAGCAGCCCGCCGGTGCGGCATCTTCAGAAGGGAAGCCGGAGGGCGCTCTCTCATCCCGAAACGAAGTGAGGAATCTCCCCTTGATACGTCGCACTTACGCGTACATCGTCTTCGGCGCCGGCGCCCTGCTCGTCGTCGCGGGGTTGCTGAAACTCCTGCCAGGGAGCGTCGGGGCCGGGGCCGCGCTGTGCTTCCTGGGCCTGGCCTTTTTCGGGCTGAGCTTCGTCCCGCACCGCCCGCCGGAAGACCGGCACGCCCGCTCGGCCGGCGCCGAGGTCGGGGGCGTCGAAGTCCCGGCCCCGCCCGCGCCCGCCGCGCCGCCGCCGATGCCGTTCTTAGCGCGGCTCACCGGCATGTTCTTCGAGCCGTCGCAGGTCTTCAAGAACCTGCGCTGGCACCCGCGCTGGCTCGCGCCGCTCGTCGTCATCGTGCTGCTGAACTTCGTCTATGCGACGGCCTTCACGCAGCGCCTGACGCCGGAGCGCATCGTCAACTTCACGACCGACAAGGTGATCCAGAGCTTCAACCTCCCGCACGACCAGGCGGAGGCGATGAAGCGCGAGCAGATAGACGCGATGAAGTCGCCGCCGCGGGTCGCGCTCGGCGCCGTCGGCCAGTTCGTCGGCGCGTTCGTCCTCATGTGCATACTGGCGGGGCTCGCCCTGCTGGCCGTCCTGCTGCTCGGCGGTAGCATAGGGTTCTGGCAGGCGCTCTCGGTGCTCGCGCACGCCACGCTGCCGGCCGCCATCATCGAAAGGGCTCTGAGCCTCGTCATCCTTTACCTCAAGGCCCCGGAAGACATTCACCCCGTGCTCGGCCAGCAGGGGCTCGTGACCGACAACCTCGGCGCGCTCTTCAACCCGGCGCAGAACCCCGTGCTCTTCTCGGCCGCGAGCTTCATAGGCGTCCTCGCCTTCTACAGGCTGTGGCTGACGGCGACGGGCCTGCGCAACGGCAGCACGCGCGTCAGCTCCGGCATGGCCTGGACGGTCGCCGTAGGCTTCTGGGCCGTCGGCCTCCTCTTCGCCATCGCCATGAGCGCGCTGTTCCCGCAGTTCATCTCTTAGAGCAGGGATAGCCGCAGAGGCTCAGAGATAAGAAGGCAGAAGGAAGAAGGCAGCCGAAGAATTCCCCGACTGCCTTCTTCCCTCTGTGCCTATCCCCTCCGCGCGTTAAAGCTTACTTTATCCTCTCGTCCTTCTCGATCTGGCCGTCGCGTATGGAGATGACGCGGTGGGCGCGCGCGGCCACATCGTGCTCGTGCGTGACGACAATGATGGTGTTGCCCTCGGCGTGCAGGCGCTCGAAGAGCGCCATTATCTCGTGGCTCGTCTTGGTGTCGAGCGCGCCGGTGGGCTCGTCGGCGAGCAGTATCGAGGGGTGGTTGACGAGGGCGCGCGCGATGGCGACCCTCTGGCGCTGGCCGCCCGAAAGCTCGTTCGGGCGGTGCGTCATGCGATCCGAGAGCTCGACGGAGGCGAGCGCCTGCTTCGCCTTCTCGCGCCGCTCGGCCGCCGAGATGCCCGCGTAGATGAGCGGCAGCTCGACGTTGTGAAGGGCCGTCGCGCGCGCGAGCAGGTTGAAGGTCTGGAAGACGAAGCCTATCTCCTGATTGCGTATGCGCGCGAGCTCGTCGTCCTCCATGTCGGAGACGAGCTTGCCGTTAATCCAGTAGCGGCCGCGCGTCGGCGTGTCGAGGCAGCCGATCAGGTTCATCAAAGTTGACTTGCCCGAGCCCGACGGGCCGATGATGGCGAGGTACTCGCCGCGCTGCACGTCGAAGGAGACGCCGCGCAGGGCGTGCAGCTCCTCGGAGCCCATCTGGTAGGTGCGCCAGATGTCGCGCATCGAGATGAGAGAGGCCGGCACGGCGTCGTGCGCGAGTAGGTCGCCGGGGGCGAGCGCCGAGGGCTCGGGCGTTGTAAGCGTAGCGTCGCTCATTTCTTGTCGGCCTCTCCCTGGTCGCCGGGGCCGCCCGGCTTCTTCTCCTGCCGCTTGACGGCGTCGCCCTCCTTGAGCGTCCGCAGCACGCGGCTCGGGCCTGTGATGACCTCCAGGCCGGCCGAAAGGCCGCTCACTATCTCGATGTCGGACTCGCCGGTGATGCCGGTCTCGACGGGGACGAACTTCACCTTGTTGCCGTCCATGACATAGACGCCCTTGATGTCCTTCGGCTTCTCGCCCGGCGGTTGCGCGGGCGCGGCCGGCTGCTGGGCGCCGCCGCCGGCCGGCGTGGGCTGAGGCGTCGGCTGCTTCTCGACGATGGCCTGGAGGGGGACGGCGACGACGTTCTGCTTCGTCTTCGTCGTGATGGTCGCCGTCGAGGTCATGCCGGGCCGTAGCGCCTTGCGCACGTCGTCGGGCATGTTCTTCAGTTCGATGACGACCTTGAACTCCTTGGCCTCCTGGACGTTGACGCGGTTGGTTATGCCGCCACCCTGCATGTCCGAGCGCGAGACCGCCAGCGGGTTCTTCTGCGTGACGGTGCCTTCGATGTCGCGCTCTCCCATCGCGTCCACCTTGACCTTCGCCGACTGCCCGACCTCGACCTGCGAGATCTCGGTCTCGTCAACGTTGACCTCGACGTTGATGGTCGTCATGTCCGCTATGGTCATGAGCGACGTGGTCGAGGTGCTCGCGAGCGTGAACTGGCCGACGCGCGCGGGTATGTCAACGACGACGCCGGTGAGCGGCGAGAGCGTGACCGACTTGCGGCTGAGCGACGACTCGCCGCGCAGGATGGCCTGTTGCTGGTTAGCCCGCGCCTCGCTCGACGAGACGCTCTGGCGGGCGCGCTGCACGCCTATCTGCGCGTCGCGGACGCCAACGCGGGCGGCGTTCACCCGGGCCTTCGACTCCTCGACCGCTATCTTCGCCGACTCCAACTGCGCCTGCGCGGTCTTTAAAGCGACCTGCGCCTGCTTGTAGTTGTCCTGCGCGAGGTCGTACTGCGAGCGCGAGGCGACGCCTGACTCTATAAGCTCGGTCGTGCGCTTAAGTTCCCTCTGCGCCGCGGCGAGGTTGACCTGCTCGCGGTCAACGCTCGTCTGCGCGGTGTTAACGGCCTGGCGCGACTGCGCGAGCGCGACCTCGGCGGAGGCGAGCGTCTGCTGCTGTTGCGCGACGTTGTTCTCGGCCGAGAGCACGGCCGTGCGCGCGTTCTGCACGTCGGAGATGGCGGCCTGCGCGCTGGCGGCTGCTGCTGCCGCGGAGGATTCGAGCTGCGTGGGGTCAACGCGCACGAGAGGCTGGCCCGTGGTGACGGGGTCGCCGGGGTTGACGCTTATCTCGACGATGCGGCCCTGCACCTCGCTCGTTAGGTTGACGAAGCGTATGGGGCGAACCTCGCCCGAGGCCGTGACGGTTGATTTGAGCTCGGGCCTGACCTCGACCTTGACGACGGTGACTTCGGGCTGGTCGGTGCCGCGCGCGAAAATGCTTATGACGACTATCATCGCGAGGACTGCGACGGCCGCGACCGCGATTATGACTTTCTTCTTCCGGCTTACAGCCATGGGGTTTCTACTTCCTTCTCTCTCAAGGGGTGTGGGACGGGTCGGGTCGGAACCTGCAAGATTCTCACGGGACCGGCGCCGAATCAAAGGCGGCTGCCTCTGGGTCTGCCCGTGTCGCCGGCAAATCTTCTACGTCCGAAAAGGTGGAACAGTTTCAAAAACGGTGGGGGTTTGTCGGCCGACAGTTACCCTTCTCTCCGGCCATTTACCGCCATCTTTGATGCGTTGTGGCGGTTTCGGGTTTCGCGGTACAATGTGCGCCCGGCAGCTTCGCGCGCGCGCCTCTGCGGCCCGCGGGCGCCGGGGCCTAAAGGGGGCATCTCCGGGGCGTTTCAGCCCGCACCGCCAGGTCAAAAACGAAGGGCCCGAAGACGAAATGATCGCCTGCGAAAGGTGCCATACGGAGAATCTTGACGGGGCGCAGTACTGCGACGAGTGCGGGGCCGTGCTCTCGGTCGCCTCCGCGCCTCCGCTACCGTCGCCCGCGCAGGACGGCGGCGGCGCGGCCGCTTCGGCTTCCGGCGTCGCCGGGCCGCAGCCGGCGCCCCCCGCCCCGGCCTTCTCGCCGGCGCGCACGTCCCTCTCTTCGCGGCAGCAGCAGTCGCTGCCGCGCGCGGCCGAAGGCAAGTCGGGCGCGCTGGGGGGCGAGGGCGGGCCGCACGCGAAGCTCGTCATACACCGCGGCCGCTCCGTCGGCAAGGAGTTCATGCTGAGCGACGACGAGTCGCACATAGGCCGATGGGACGCCGACGGCGGCATATTCCCGGACGTTGACCTAGACGCCGACGACCCGGAGGCGAAGGTCTCGCGCCGCCACGCGCGCATAACGCGCCGCGCGGGGCAGTACTTTATCGAGGATTTGGGCTCGACGAACGGCACCTTCGTCAACCGCGGCCGGCGCCTGCTGCCCGGCGACCGGCAGCAGCTACGCGACGGCGACGAGGTCATCGTCGGCAAGACTTTCCTGCGTTTCCACGTGCTTGGCGGGTGAGGAATGCGGAGTGCAGAATGATGAACAGAAGCCGCCCGTCTTTATTCATCATTCTGCACTCCGCACTCTGCACTCAGTAATCGAATGATGTTGTCCTGTCAACACTGCGGCGCGGCGGTCGCTTCGGAAGACCGATTCTGCGGCAACTGCGGGCTGGCTCTCGCGAGCACCGGCCAGCAGTCGCCGCCCGCGGCCGCGCGCGCGTCCGGCCACGGCGGGCCGGACGATCCGTCGCGCCACTTCAGGGAGTCCGTGCGCGCCGCCACGGGCGAGCCCCTGAGCGTTTCGGGCGAGATAGGACAGCGGCCGTCGGCCGAACAGCTCCAGCCGACCCTCATCGAGACGCCCAGCCCCTTCGCCGAAGGGTTCGACGCTGACCAAGAGGACGACCTCGACACCGCCGCCCCCGACGAGCCGGAGGGAGAGGCCGCGGCCGCCGAAGCGACCGGCGATGCGCTCCCCGACGCACCGACGCCCGCGCACGAAACGCCCGCGGCGGCCGAGCCCGCCCCGCCCGCGTGGGAGCCGGCCCCTTTCTCCGCGGGCGAGCAGACCGGCGCCGGCGCGAGCCCGGCGCTCGACCCCGAAGATTCGCCGGGGACGGCGGCGCGCCCTTCGCGCCAGACGGGCGACGTCCCGCCGCGACCGAGCGGCTCGCGCACGGGAGGGTCGCGCCGCGCCTCCAGTCAGTTGGAGCCGGGGACACTCCTCTACGGCCGCTACGAGATAGTCAAGCGCATCGGCGGCGGCGGCATGGGCGCCGTCTATTACGCGAAGGACAAGAACCTCGGCGACGCCCCGCGCGCCGTCAAGGAGATGATCCAGTCGCACCTCGACGAGTCTCAGCAGGAGAAGGCGATTGCCGACTTCAAGCGCGAGTCCATGCTGCTCGCGTCTTTAGAGCACCCGAGCATCCCGACCATCTACGACTACTTCTACGACGATACGGCCTCGCGCTTCTACCTCGTGATGAAATACATCTCGGGCGGCGACTGCCTGGCGCGCCTTCGCAACGCGCCGGGCGGGCGCATAGACGAGCTGACCGTCACCGACTGGGGCACGCAGACCGCCGACGTCCTCCACTACCTGCACAGCCAGCGCCCGCCCATCATCTACCGCGACCTCAAGCCCGCCAACCTGATGATTGACGGCAACACCGGGCGCGTCATGCTCATAGACTTCGGCATCGCGCGCTGGGTGCAGAAGGAGGAGAAGGGCGTCACGGCCGTCGGCACGATGGGGTACGCCCCGCCCGAGCTTTTCAGCGGGAAGGTCGAGCCGCGCTCGGACATCTACTCCCTGGGCGCGACGATGTTCCACCTGCTCACGGGCTCCGACCCGCAGGACAACCCGCTGCTCATCTTCGACTTCACGAAGAACCCGGCGCCGCGCCAGATAAACCCCGGCATCTCGAACGAGATGGAGCGGATACTGATGCGCACCGTCGAGTACGAGCCGGAGCGGCGCTTCGTCTCGGCCGCCGAGCTGCGCGCGGCGCTCGCGACCCACACCGAGCGGCTCAGGGCCGGCTCGGTCACCTACGGCGTCGTGGCGGGGGTGAGCCCGCAGGGGGGCGCCGCGCAGACGCTCGCCGTCGAGATGGTCTATTGCGGCTTCTGCGGCAAGACCATCTCGTCCGAGGACGTTTTCTGCGCGCACTGCGGCGCGCGCCAGCCGATTGCGGCCGCGAGCGCTTCTTTGCGCGCCGCCCGCTCGACGGCCCGGCTGGTCGTGACGGGCACGACGGAGCTGGACGCGACCTTCCCCTTAAGCAAGGAGAGCAACCTCGTCGGGCGCACAGACCCGCAGTCGAACATCTTCCCCGACATAGACCTTTCGCGTTTCGACCCGGAGACGAAAATCTCCCGTCGCCACGCGCGCATCTGGCGCGAGGGCGAGACGTTCCTGCTCGAAGACCTCGGCTCGGTCAACGGCACCGTCGTCAACGACGCCGTGCGGCTGGGGCCGCGTCAGCCGCGCCCCCTCGCCAGCGGCGACCGCCTGCGCCTCGGCGAGACCACGCTGCACTTCCTGATAGGATAACCGTCGGCGATCAGCCTTCAGCTTTTTGCCTTACGAACCCTGGCTTTAAGCTGACCGCCGAGTGATTATGTCCGTTCGACTCGAACAGAAAGCGACGGCCTCGGCGGCGCCGGCCCCTGCGGTGGCGGCGCGGCCCCCGGGCCCGCGCCCGGAAGTTAACTTCGAGCGGCTGCGCGCGCCCTTCTCGCTGCGGTGCGGCGCGGTGCTTATTGACTACATACTGCTCGTCGGCCTGCTCGCATTCGCGACGCTGCTGGCCCGCCTGTTCGACGACACGGGGCGCGGCGCGGGCCCGTTCCTGACCGTGGGCTACGCGGCTGTCGTCATGGTCGCCGCGATCAACCTGGTGCTGCTGCCGGGCCTGAGCGGGCGCACCCTCGGCAAGTGGGTCGCCGGCCTGAGAGTCGAGCGGCTCGACGGCGTGCCGCTTAGCTTCGGCCGCGCGCTGCTCCGGCATCTGGCCGGCTACCCGCTCACGCTCCTGACGCTGGGGCTCGGCTTCCTGCTCGCCGCCTTCAACTCGCGCGGCCGCGCGCTGCACGACCTCCTGGCCGGCACCGTCGTCGTCCGCGCGCGGCGGTCGCGGTAGCCGCCCCGCCCGAGGCCCTTTAAGAAGATGCGGTCGCTTTGCCCAAGCTGCGGCGCGGAGACTTTCGCGGGCGCGCGCTTCTGCCGCCGGTGCGGGGCTGCCGTGCGCGCGGCCGAGGTTGACGCGGAGGTCTCGCCGACGGCGGGCACAGTCCCGCTCACCGGCGAGCCTTCGCGCACGACCGACTCGCTCGGCGGCGACGAGAAGAACCTTTCGCCCGCGACCTCGCGCGTGAGCCGCGCAGAGCTCGAGCGCATACTTAAGACCGAGGCCCCGCCTCCGCAGCAGCACTCGGCCGTCACGCGCCCCGGCGCGGCCGCCCGGCTCGCGGACGGCGACGACGCGGAAGCCACTCTCGTCTCGCCCCCGATTGACGAGGCGACGCGCCCCGCCTTCGGCGTTGACTTCGACGAAGAGCTGACCATCACAGTCCCGCGCCCGGCGCCCGCGGCCGAGAGCGCGGCCGAAGGCGGCGACGAGCATGACGGCCGTGCTGTCGAGACGGTCTCGCCGCGGCAGCAGTCTCCGCAGCAGCCGCGCCGTCGAGCCTGGCCCTTCGTCCTCGCCGCGAGCTTCGCCGTGCTGCTCTTCGCGACGGCCGCCGGGTGGTTCGCATATAGGTACTTGCGCGGGCCTTCGCGCCCGGCCGCGGGCGCGGCGGGGCCTGTTGCGCCCCCCGCGCCCGACGCCCGGCAGTTGTTCGAGGAGAAGCTCGCGGAGGCCGAAGGGCTGCTCGCACAGGGCGACATCACGGCGGCGATGGCGCGGCTGCGCGAGGCGAACTCGCTCGACCCGGCGAACACGAGGGCGCGGCTGCGGCTCGGCGAGCTTCTGTGGGACACGGGCGCGCGCCGTGAGGCGATAGAGGAGCTGCGCGCCGCCTCGCGCAGCTCACCCGAAGACTTCACCGTGTGGCGCAGGCTCGCCACCGCGCAGTTCGCCGAAGGGCTCTACGCCGACGCGGCCGAGTCTTACCGCCGCCTCATCGCGCTCGCCGGCGCGGGGGCGGCAGACCCGAACGACCTGCTCTCCTACGCCGACGCGCTGCGCAACTCCGGCCGCGCGGAGGAGGCGGCGGCCGTTTATAAGCGCCTCGCGTCCGGCCCCGCGCACGACTTCGCGGAGCTTGCGCGCGTGCGCCTCGGGGAGTTGGCGCAGCCGACGCCGCAGCCCACGCCCACGCCGCGCCGCGAGGAGCCGGGCGTGCAGGAGGGCGGCGAGGTCGCCTCGTCAACCACGACCGAGCCGGCCGCGCCCGCGCAGCAGCAGCAGGCGACGCCCACGCCGCAGCCGACGCCGGCGCCGCAGAGGCCGCCGGCGCAGCAGCAGCTCACGCCGGCCGAGCACTACCGTCGCGGAGTGGAGCTGTGGTCGTCGAACCGCGCGGCCGCCTTCGCCGAGTTCCAGGCGGCTGCGGGCGGCGGCGTCGTTGACGCCAACTACTACCTCGGCCTCTCCTACGTGGAGGGCAAAAACCCGCGCGCCCTGAACCGCGCGGCCCTCCTGGCCGCGCTGCGCCACTTCCAGATAGCGCAGCGCGGGCAGTTCGCCGAGCAGTCGCGCCGCTACGCGCGCCAGCTCGAACAGGAGTTCGACAGGACAAGATAGTAGTGCGGAAGTCAGAGCGCGGAGTGATGAATTAAAACTTCTTCATCCCGCACCCCGCACTTATCATTCGATTATGCCTGAGCTAGTCGTCAACTACCCCGACCGCGGCCCCGACAATTTCACGCTGGGCCGGCTGAGGATCACCATCGGGCGCTCGGCGCGCAACGACCTGTGCGTGCCCGACCCGTTCGCCTCGCGCGTCCACGCCGAAGTGAGGCGCGAGGGCGACCAGTACCTCCTGCAAGACCTCGGCTCCGCCAATGGCACCTACTACAACGGCTCGCGGCTGGAAGGCACCGTGCCGCTCACGCACGGCGGCCGCATACAGATTGGCGAGACCGAAATTGTCTTCAACGACCGCTCGGCCGACGCGCTGAACGCCGCCACCACCTTCGAGGAGGAGGGCGACGCCGACGCGCCGCTGCCCGAGGCGACCATCGCGTTTGACTCGGCGCACCACACGACCTCGGGCCTCCTGGAAGCCATAGAGGGCGCGCGCACGCAGACCTCCGGGCGCTACGCCGCGCAGGCCGTCGTCCCGCAGCGCGCCACGGACCACGGCGACCTGCTAGCCCTCATCTCGAAGGTCGGCGTTACGCTCCTCGCGTCGGCCACGCTCGACGAGACGCTGCGCGAAGTCGCGCGCCTCGTCTTCGACGCCGTCCCGGCCGAGCGCTGCCTGATAATGCTGCGCGACGAGCAGGCCGGGGATCTGCGCGTGCGCGCCGCAGAGATGCGCGACCGCGGCACGGACGTGGGCGAGGTGCGCGTCAGCCGCACCATCGTCGAGGAGGTGGTCAACCAGGGTCGCTCGGTGCTCACCTCCGACGCGCAGCACGACCCGAGGTTTAAGTCGAGCACGGTCACGTTCCAGGGCATACGCTCCGTGCTGGCAGTCCCGCTGGGCGTCGGCGACCGCGTCTTCGGCATGATCTACGCAGACTCGCCGCTCACCGAGTCGCGCTTCACGGAGGATCACCTGAAGGTGCTGACGACGCTCGGCTCCGTCGCCGCCATACGCGTCGAGAACACGCGCCTTCTGGAAGAGCACCTCGAGCAGGAGCGCTTCGAGCGAGAGATGCAGCTCGCGCGCGAGATTCAGCAGCGCTTCCAGCCGACCGCCCCGCCCGCGGTGGCGGGCTACGAGCTTCAGGGCATAAGCTTCCCTTCCTACCAGATAGGCGGCGACTACTACGACTTCATACTCTGCACCGACAGGCGGCTCGTCGTCGCGCTCGGCGACGTTTCTGGCAAGGGGACTTCCGCGGCGCTCCTGATGTCTTCGCTGCACGCGGCCGTCCACGCGCAGGTCGCCTCGTGCCGCCCGCTCACGGAGACCATCAGCGCCGTCAACCGTTATCTGGCCGACAACACGCCGCCCAACCGCTTCGTCACGCTCTTCTACGCCGAGCTGGACGCCGTGACGGGCTCTCTCTCCTTCATCAACGCCGGCCACAACCCGCCGCTCATCGCGCACTCGGGCGGCACGACCGAGCAGCTCGGGGCGGGCGGGCTCCCACTGGGCATCCTCCCCGACTTCGACTACCGCGAGGGGCGCACGCAGCTCCAGCCCGGCGACGTGCTCGTGGCCTACTCCGACGGCGTCACGGAGCAGCAGAACCCCTCGGGCGAGGAGTTCGGCACGGCGCGCCTCCAGGAAGTGATTGAGAGGAACATTGACCGCTCGGCCGCGGCCATACGAGACAAGATAGAGGCGGCGCTCTCGGCCTTCGCGCAGGGGACGCCGGCCGGCGACGACATCACGCTCCTCATCGTGAAGAGGGCGAAGGCCTGAGGCGCGTTTAGCGTAGCAGTCGGCTGACGCTGGCGCGGACGCGCTCGGCCGTCTTCTCGCCGACGTTGTCGAGCAGGTCGAGCCCGCCGCCCTCGACGAACTGGCGAAGGTCTTCGAGCGAAGAGACCTTGAACTGCTGGTAGAGGGCCGACGCGGTCTTTATGCCGACGCCTTCGACTTTTAGAAGGTCGAGCACCGACTCGGGCGTCTCGGCCTTGAGCTTCTCCCACGCCTCGAACGTCCCGCGCTCAAGCAGCTCCACAATCTTTCCGCTGATGGCCTTCCCGACGCCGGGCAGCGCCTGCAAGCCGCGGGCTCCCTCCTCCTCCGCTATCACGCGCAGCGGCGTCGGCCAGGTCTCTATGACCTCGGAGGCGTTGCGGTAGGAGCGCACGCGGAAGCGGTCGTCGCCGCGAATCTCCATGAGAGTCGCCAGCCGCTCGA
>DASPKR010000146.1:0-10292 GCA_035627975.1 Pyrinomonadaceae bacterium
CGCCCTCGCGCAGGAACTCCGGGTTCGAGACGATGCCGAAGTCGAACTTCGTCTGGTACTCGGCCTTCAGGTCCTTCTTCCACACGACGTCGCCGGACTTGACGTCGCAGCCGCTCGCCCGTGCCCACGGGGACGGTGGACTTCGTGACGACGACCTTGTAGCCGTTCATGTGCTCGGCGATGGAGCGCGCGGCCTCGTCTATGAAGCGGAGGTCGGCCGAGCCGTCCTCTTTGGGCGGCGTGCCGACGGCGAGGAAGATGACGAGCGCCTGCTCGACGGCGGTGCGGATGTCCGTGGTGAAGTGGAGGCGGCCGGCCTGCGTGTTCTTGGCCACGATCTGGTCGAGGCCCGGCTCGTAGATGGGGATGACGCCTTCCTTGAGCTTGGCGATCTTGTCGGCGTCAAGGTCCACGCAGGTGACGTTGACGCCGAACTCTGCGAAACAGGCGCCCGTCACGAGCCCGACGTAGCCCGTCCCGATGACTGCGATGTGCATTACCTTTTGAAGAACCTTTCAGGAGCTGAGATGGGCCGCGGCCCCGTGCGGGCGATTATCTCAGACAAAAGCTTGCGGGTCACGCGCAGCTTGCGCCGCGTGACCCGCAAAGGTGTGGGGACTTCGGAGTGTCTAAAGCGGAACCGTCACCGGGCTCAACCGGGGTCGCGCCGGGGCGACCTTAGCGGGACGGGCTGATGACGATGGGGCCGTCGCCGAACGTGATGTCGTCGCCCTGCGCCGCGAAGATGGCCGCGGCGATTGCGCCGCCGACGCCGAGCAGGAGGGCCGCCAGGCCGGCGCCGCTCAGGCCCTCCATCTCAGGCATCTGGTAGCGCGTGCAGCGCGTGCCGGGGCCGCTGGCCGTGCCGGCCGTGTCTTGGTTACCGGCGGCGATCTGCTTGACAGTGTTGCCGGCGCGCAGCTCGACCTTGCCCGACTGCGTCGCGACCAGCGTGTCGCCGCACTCAACGTCAACCATAAAGACGTTAGGCTGGTTGAGGTCGGCCACGGCCGAGCCGTCCTTCGTCGTCACCACGGCGCTTACGCCCGAGGACGAGGAGATGCGGACGCGGCCCTGGTCGAGCATGCCGGTCATGCCCGTGTCGGTGAAGCTCAGCTTGAGGCTAGAGTTCGGCAGCAGCTCGACGCGCCCGAGTTTGCCGAGGCTTACGACGGCGCTGGAATTCTGTCCCGTCGTGACGGTGCTGTCCGAGAAGACGGTCGCGCCCGAGATGGCGCTCGTGCCGTTGACGGTGACCTCACCGACCACGGACAGGTCGCCCGTAGGGCCTGTCTGCCCCTGCTGGGCGAGGCCGACCATCGAGTAGGTGCACAAGATGGCGAGCGTCAAAGCCAGCGTGATGGGCGTACGGCTCCAAGTTCTGCTAGTCATTACTTCTCCTCCCGTAGGTGAAACTGTCGAAATTTTTCAGAGAGAGCGCGTCGCGAGCCCCTTCTTAGCCGGGGCTCGCATGAGACGATGTTGTGTGTTTTTCTTATCTCGCCAACCCGTCCCAGTCAACAGCCCGCGCTGAACATCTCATAAAAGCAGGCATGAGAGCCATTGAGGGCTACAAAATGACCCCGCTTTATTTACACGAAACAGGCCCCTGTGTCAATAAACATTTCCGTGAATTCAACGATTTTTCAACAATTTGGGGGCGCGCGGCGCGTCTCCCGAGGGCAGGAGAGAGGGGCGTTCAATCCCTATAAATCTGTACGTGGGGTCGCCCGTCCGGCCCGACATAGCCCCGGTACATCCCAGACGTGTTGAACGGCATAGCGAAATTGCCCTGCCGGTCTATGGCGATGAGGCCGCCTGTCCCGCCGAGTTTCCCGACCTTCTCGATGACGGCGTCGCCCGACTCTTTCAAGCTTTTCCCACCGTATTGCATCATGGCGGCGAGGTCGTGGGCGACCACGGTGCGTATGAAGAACTCGCCGTCGCCGGTGCAGGAGACGGCGCAGGACTGGTTGCTTGAGTAAGTCCCTGCGCCGATGATGGGCGAATCGCCCACCCTTCCGAAGCGCTTGTTCGTCATCCCGCCCGTCGAAGTCCCGGCCGAAAGGTTCCCGGCGCGGTCGAGGCAGACGGCGCCGACGGTGCCGAACTTCTTATCTTCAAGAAGGAGCAGACTTTCCGGCTCAACAGCACGCCCGTCGAGGCCAGACTTCTTCGGCGGCTCGGCCTTCTCCTCCTGCTTGCGGCGCTGTAGCTGCTGCCAACGCTCTTCCGTGAAAAAATATTTCGGGTCAACCAGTTCTGCGCCCTTCTGGCGGCCGAACTCCTCGGCCCCTTCGCCGGTCATCATGACGTGCGGCGACTGCTCCATGACGAGCCGCGCCAGTTTTATTGGGTTTTTGACGCGCTTTAGGCCGGCGACCGCGCCGGCCTTGAGCGTCGAGCCGTCCATAATCGAGGCGTCCAGCTCGTTCGTGCCGGCGCTCGTAAAGACGGCGCCCTTCCCGGCGTTAAAAAGCGGCGAGTCTTCCAAAAGCACAATTGCGGCCACTACGGCGTCGAGCCCGCTCCCGCCCTTGTCGAGAACCTGAAAGCCCGCGAGCAGCGCTTCCGTCAGCTTCGAGCGGTAGGCCGCCTCGCGCTCGGGCGTCATGCGGCTGCGCTCAATTGTCCCCGCGCCGCCGTGTATGACGAAGCCGAAGGGCTTGAGCGCCGTCGTCGCTGTTTGCCCGCCGCCGGCCGCCTGCGTCGAGGCGCGCACGCCCAAGGGCAGGCAAGAAGCCACGGCGGCGGCGCCCGCTCCACCCAGGAATCTTCGACGGCCTTTGTCAGCGGCTCGGCCCAAAACAGTCTCCGCCCTTCGAGGGGCCAAAAAAAACTGAACGCACTTTTGTCTTTGGAACTAGCGGGCATGTTAGCAGAGGCTCCGGGCGGGCGCAATCTGATTCTACCGGCGCGGCGTAAGCAGTTTCAGCCCTAAGTCTCTTCGGTCTTTCTCATCTCGCGGTGGAATTCGAGGGCGCGGCGGGCGAGCGGCTCGGGGACTGTCACGCGAAAGGGGTGCTTGGCGAAAAAGGTCGGGACGCGGAGGACGCTCGCGCCGAGCGAGGAGAGCGCGGAGGCCGACTGCTCGTCGTTTAAGTCTTCGACGCCGAAGGCTTCGGCCGCGCGCCGGAGCGCCCCGCGTAGGCGGTCGAGCGGTAGCTCGCGCCCGGCCAGGACTTTCCCGCGCGCCTGAAAATCGCCGAGCGCGTAGAGCACAAGCCTTTCGGCGTCGGCCCCGCCGGGCCGCGGCTCTTTCTCGAAGAATGTGGGCTGGCGCATGTCGAAAGGCGCGGACTTCAGGGCTGGCCGACGCGGCGGGGCCGCGAGGCGGGGTCGGGCTCGGGCGGCTGCGCGGCCGCGGCAGGCGCGCCTTGCGGCTTCGCGGCCTCGCCCTTCTTCCTCAGCTCGGCCTGCTCGTATGGGTCGAGGCGCGCGAAGAGGTAGAACTTCTCGCGCCGGACGGTCACGGCGCCCAGGTATCTGAACTTGAAGTCGAGAGTCTGCCCCTCACTCAGGGTCGCCGGCTTGGGGAGCGGCTCCTCGAAGAGCAGGTCGAACTCGTCCGAAGAGACGGCCTCCAGTTCGGGCAGGAAGTCATTCTCGCTCTCGCGGGCGATGCGCACGGCCATCTCGCGCAGCGCGCGTATGCGGTTCGAGTTGTGCAGGTAGTACTTGCGGTCAACCTCGCGGCGGCTCACGCGGTCGTCAACGACCTCCTGCTGGTCGCGGAGGTAGCTGAGATAGCTCCGCACGATGGGGCCGAACTCTTCGTCGCCCGCCGCGGCGGCGCGCCGCGAGCCCTGCGCGGCCGCGGTCGCGCACGCGGCGCAAAGGAGGAGCGCAGCGGCGGCGAGCCCCGGCAAAACTTTTTCTGCCCTCAACACTCTGCTTGCACCTCGAACACTCGCGCGCGTGCTTCAGTCGTCGGTCGTGTCTTCAAACTCGTCGGGGGTTTCGGGGCGTGATGCGTGAGAGTTTAGCACAAAGCGCGCCCGGCGGCGGAAGTGTGCCGATTGCGCGCCCCGTGTGGGGGTGATAAATTCACGGCGGTCGCTTCATACAGCTTATGTCGTCAGACGTTGCCGGAGAGTCGGGTCACGCGGGCGGCGGCGAGTTCGCCGGCCGTCGCGTCGCGCTCGGCATCTCGGGAGGGATCGCCGCTTACAAGGCCGTCGAGGTCTTGCGGGGCTTGCAGCGCGCGGGCTGCGCGGTGCGCGTCGGGATGACGAGGCGCGCGTGCGAGTTCGTGACCCCGCTCACCTTCCGGGCCATCTCGGGCTCGCACGTCGTTGTTGACGACTACGCCGCCGACAACCCCGACCCAATCGCGCACATAACCTTCTCGCAGTCCGTCGAGCTTCTCGTCGTCGCGCCCGCGACCGCAAACATCATCGCCAAGTTCGCTAACGGCGTCGCCGACGACTTCCTGACCTCGACTTACCTTGCGTCGAACGCGCCCGTGCTCGTCGCGCCAGCGATGAACACGACAATGCTTCTGCACCCGGCGACGCAGAGGAACCTAGCGCGGCTGCGTCAGGACGGCGTGCGCGTCGTCGAGCCCGACGCGGGCGAGATGGCCTGCGGCACCATCGGGCCGGGCCGCCTGAGCGACCCGCAGTTGATAGTCGGGGCCGCGCTCGAGGTGCTGCGCGAGTCTGCGCGGCGCCGCTACGACATGGCGGGCGAGCGCGTGCTAATCACGGCGGGCGCGACGCGCGAGGAGATTGACCCGGTGCGCTTCATCTCGAACCACTCCTCGGGGCGCATGGGCTTCGCGCTCGCTGAGGCGGCGCGCTCGCGCGGCGCGGAGGTGACGGTCGTCGCTGGCGTGACGAGCGTCGCGCCTCCGGCGGGCGTCCGGGTCTTGCGCGCCGTGTCGGCGGAGGAGATGCGCGCGGCCGTGATGGGCGAGGTCGAGGGCGCGACCGTCTTCGTCGCGGCGGCGGCCGTGGCCGACTACCGCCCGGCGAAGCGCGCCGACTCGAAGATGAAGAAGTCGGAGGAGGCTTTGACGCTCACACTCGAGCCCACGCCCGACATACTCGCCGAAGTCGCCCGCGCGCGCCGCGACGGGCTGCTAGTCGTGGGCTTCGCGGCAGAGACTGAGCGCGTCGCGGAGCACGCGCGCTCGAAGCTAGAGCGCAAGGGGCTGGACGCCGTAGTGGCGAACGACCTGACGCAAGACGGCGCGGGGTTCGACAAGGAGACGAACGTCGTGACCATCCTCACGCGCGGCGCGGCGGCGCCCGTTTCGCTCCCGCTTATGTCGAAGCTCGAGGCGGCGCACCGCGTCCTGGACGAGGTGGTGCGCCTGCGCGGGCGCTAGGCCCGGCGCGGGCAGAAAAGTTCAAAGAGAAAGGCGGCGCGGGGAGTTTGACTCCCCGCGCCGCCTTTCTCTTCTGCCGCCTCTAAGGCGGGTTTGTGGTTACGGGTTGACGGTCACGATGGGCGAGTTCTTGTCGGAGCCGTTGGCCGACGCCTTGAACCTCACCTGCTTGGCCGAAGAGACCGGGTTGGTCTGGATGGTGAACGACTTGTTGCGCTGCCCCTTCGGCACGACGACCTCGCTAGGCACGGTGGCGACCGACGTGTCGCTGCTGCGTAGCTTAACCGTTATGTCGCTGGGCGCCACGACGCACTCCATCCTTATCTGCGCCGTCATCGTCTGGCCGCCCGTGATGCTCAACACGCTGGGGAGGACGGCCAAGACCCACATCGGCCTGATGGTCAGCGTGCGGACGACCGTCACGTCGCCCGACGCCGCCGAGACAACGCCCACCGTCGTCGAGTCAACGGGCTCGACCGTGTAGTTGAAGGTCGCCGTCGTCTGGCCTTCCGGCACGACGACCGAGTTCGGCACCGTCGCCTTCGGGTTGGAGTTAGACAGCGCGACCTCCTGGCCGCCGGCAGGCGCCGGGGCCGCGAGCGTCACCTTGCCCACGTAGCTGTTCCTGCAGGCGTTGATGAACGCATCGCCGCGCGCCGGACTGCCGTTGGGCGTGAGCAGCAGGTTCGCGAGGTTGACGGCCGGCGGGCCGACGCGCTCGACGTTGGCCCCGACCTGGTTGCTGTAGGGGCTGGCCGCCAGCAACCCGTCGAAGTTGTAGGTCGTGCGCACGCGGTAGCAGCGCGAGCCGTTGGGCCGCCCGAGGACGGTGAACGACGTGCCGTCGGTCGTGGCGACGTTAGTGAAGCTGTCGTTCGTGATCGCGATGTTGTCCACGTACCAGCCGTACTGGAAGAACACGAAGAAGTTCGACTGGCCGAGCGCGTAGCGGAAGCGCAGCCGTAGTGTCTTCCCGCTGTAGACGGTCATGTCTATGTTCTTCCGCGTAAGGCCCTCGGAGGCGAACGCGTCGGCGCCCGCGTCGGGCAGGTCGCCCATCGGCCGGTTGTTCGTGTAGACGGGCGTCCACGTCGCCCCGTTGTCCTCGGAGACTTCGACGAAGCCCCGGTCGTCGTCCTCGTTGAAGTACCACTCGTCGAAGCTCAGCGTGGTGATGCCCGAAGAGGGTATCGTTATCGCGTTGTTGTAGGTCAGCGTGGCGAACGTCGTCTGGGTCTCCTGCTCCGAGACGGGGTTGGCCCAGAAGGACGCGCTGTTGTGGTTCGGCTTCTGCCCCGCGGGCGCCGCCTGCCACATCGGCTTGACCGGGTCTGCGGCAGGCCCGTTGGCCGCCGTCCAGTTGGCGAGGCTCGAGGCGTCGTCCGAGAGCAGCGGCCCGCAGACGCTCGACTCCTGAAGGACGTCAGGGCCCGAGGCGCCGGCCGGGCGCGTCCACGTGAGCGTGTACTTGCCGTCCGGGTCGGGGTCCTGGTAGTCGGCGCCTATCGAGAGCGTGGGCGCCTCTAGCGTCGGGCAGTAGTAGACGCGGATGTTGTCCACGTACCAGCCGTCCACGCCGTTGCAGCCGTCCTGGCTGGAGGTGAAGCGGACTTTGATGGAGTCGCCGGGGCTCGCCAGCGACGACAGGTCAATGATGGTCGTGCCCCAAGAGCCCGGCGGCTGGTTGGCCGGCGTGCCGACGTTCGTCCCCGACCATGCATCCTCGCCCGCGTTCGGGTTGGTGTTGCCGTCAAGGGTGCTCGTCAGCGCCCTGTTCGGGGCGTTGAAGATGTAGTTGCCGTTCGGCACCAGCTCGAAGGCGCCGTCGTTGACGCTCAGCTCGACCTGGACGCCGTCGTAGCCCGCCTCGGTCGCCACGTAGTGGTCGAACCTCATCTTCAGGTCTTCGGCGCCGGTCGGGATCTCGATCGAGGCGCTGGTGATGTTGAACTGGCCCGAGTAGTCGCCGCCGGGCGTGCAGGTGCCGCCGCCGTCGTCGCCTATCGCGGGGTTCGGGGCGTGGATGGCGCTGCCGGAGCCGCCGCCCTCGGGCAGGTCGGAGGTAAGGTTGAAGTTCCTAAGCCTCTGCTTGTCGTTGCCGGGGGCGACCGTGTCGTCGGCCTCCCAGTCGGCGGTCACGCCGGTGCTGGTGCGCGTCCAGCCGTCGTCGCCCGTCTCCCAATCCTCGACGAAGATGTCGGTCGCGCCGTCGCAGGCGGCCGGCTCGTCCGGGTTGAGCAGGATCGAGACGGGGCAGGGCGAGGACTGGCGCATCTCGACGGCAAGCATGGCCTTGGAGACCTGCTCGCAGGTCTGGGCCGTGATCACGTCGCCGGAGGCGCTGCCGCTGGCCGAGTTGAACTTGATGCCGTTCAGGGACTGGCCGATGAGGTCTTGGCACGAAGCCTCGAGCGCGTCGGCGTGCTGCGCGAAGTCGGTCGTGGGCGTCTGGTAGACCGTCATGGCGCGGAAGTAGATGTGCAGCGCCCTCGTGAAGCCTATGCCCTGGACCGTCTGGCCATTGAAGGTCTTGCCGTCAACGAGCATTGCGAAGGCGTGGTTGGGGACGCCCGAGTTGGTGTGGACGCCGCCGCCGTCGTCCGAGCCGCAGGCGTAGCTGCCCGAGGAGACCTTGTCGGGGTCGCCGTAGGTCGTCGGCGACCACATGTCGCGGAGGAAGCCGAGCTGCTGGGCGTTAATGGTGGGCACGTCCTCGCCTATCTGCCAGCGCTGCCCGTTGGGGCGCGGCTGCGAGTTGTTCGACCCGCCCTCGGCGTCAACGCCGTTGAGCAGGTCCATCGTCTCGCCGAAGACGTCGGAGTAGGACTCGTTGAGAGCGCCCGACTGGTACGAGTAGATGAGCCCGTGCGTGAACTGCGTGTAGGCGTGGCCCCACTCGTGCGCGACCACGTCGTCGGCGTCGAAGTCGGGGCAGTAGTTCGTCGTCACGCCGTTCCAGTAGGCGTTCGGGCAGATGTCGTTGACAAGGTAGACGCTGTGCAGCGAGTGGCCAGCGCCGTCGTAGGAGTCGCGGCCGAAGGCCGAGGCGAACATGTTGTAGGTCTGCCCGGCGAACAGGTAAAGGTTGTTGATGGGGTCGGCGCCCGACGTGCCCGGCGTCTGGCCCGGCGTGTTGGGGTCGCCCTCCTTGCGGACGCGGAAGGACTCTTCGTACTCCGGCGTGTAGATGTTGCGGTCGAGCCCCTGGTGCTGGAGCTGTATGCGGTTAAGGACGCTGCCCGTCCCCGCGTCTATCCAGACCTGCTCGCGCAGGCCCTGCGTGTTCGAGAGCTCGACGTTGTAGGCCAACACGCTATCGCCCTGGTAGCCCTCGAGCAGGCCCTTGCGGTAGATGGCGAGCTCCGTCTTGTTGACGCTCAGTGGCGAGGGGCCGACCTGCTGCTTGAGTGCCGTCGCGGCGGCCTGCGCCGCCGTCACGGTCGGGGTCGTGCCGGCATTGATGCCGGGGACGTAGTTGCCGTTGACGCCCGTGATGCCCGACGCGTTCATGTGGACGACGACCTGCGCGCCGAAGACCGGCAGGCCCCTGTAGTACTGGTTCAAGCGGACGTGAGTCGAGCCGACAGAGTCGGTCGTCATCCCCGCGGCGCGCAGCGGCGAGGCCGGGGCCGCGACGCCGAGCGCTCCCCGCTCGGCCATGCTCATGCCCACCAGACCGCCGTGCTCGCGAAGGAACGAGACGGCGCGCTCCTCGGGGGCGCCGTTGCCGCCGTCGCCGACGAGCACACCGCCCAACGTCGCCATGACGAAGTCGAAGACGCCCGTCGCGCGCGAGACGTTCGACTTGCCGACCTGCCCGCCGGTGGCCTGAAGCTTGGAGAGGGCCGCGGCCGACGCGGCCGAGGCTTTGACGGTGTCGGCGCCGCTCGCCTGCGCGGCGGGGCTCCCGACGAAAACGGCGGCAGAGACGGCGGCCGCCAGCGCGAGGGCAAGAGAGAGGGCCAAAATCAGTTTGGGCTTAGCCCCCTTGAGTAGCTGTGTGTCACGTGGCATGGTGCTATTCTCCGTTTATATTTTTGCCTGACGGGTCGCGCGCCTGGGGCGGCCTGCCGTGCGAGGTTGAAACCAAAACCGACTGCGATAGTGACACTTTACTCGGCCGGGTTGAGGAATTCTTGAGGCAGACTTGAGGCGGGCGAAAGCCCCGGTTGAGCCCTGTTTTTCGCGGGTTTTTGCTGAACTTCGCGGGCAAATCGTGCGATAATCCACAGGAAGCGTGATGGACGAACGTTCGGAGTTGAGAGAGATGCTTAGGGCGCTCGCCGAGGACGTGGCCGAGTCGGCCGCCTACCTGCGCGAGCTTGGCGCGGACGGGCTTGAGGGCCTGAGCCCGGACGTTCTGGCCGGCGCCGAGCGGCCCGACGCGGGGGCGCAGCCCCCCGCGCGAGAGTATCGCCCCGCTCCGCCGAAGCCCCCGACTAAGACCATCCCGCCCGCGCTCGCACGCAACGCCTCGGCCGATAAGCCGAAGAGCCCGCCGAGAGCCTTGACCGCCCCTCCGCTCCGCGCGGACGGGCCGACTTCAGCCCTTTACCAGACAGCGATGCCCACCAAAAAACCTGTCAGAAAGCCTTCGCCCGACCCTCCCGAGCCGCGCGAGACGCTCTTCGGCGACATCACGCCGAAGGACGAGCTGAGCCTAGGCACTCCCGGCGAAACCTTCGATGACATACGCGCCGACGTCGGCGAGTGTGTCCGATGCCCGCTTCATCAGGGCCGCACGAAGATCGTCCACACGGAAGGGAACCAGCGCGCCCGCCTCATGTTCGTCGGCGAGGCGCCGGGCGCCGACGAGGACGCCTCGGGCCGCCCCTTCGTCGGTCGAGCGGGCCAGCTCCTCAACAAGATCATCGAGGCCATCGGCCTCAAGCGCGAGGACGTGCTCATCGGCAACATCAACCGCTGCCGCCCGCCCGGCAACCGCACGCCCACGACCGAC